>JBNJFN010000273.1:0-4879 GCA_051746885.1 Bacteroidota bacterium
GAAAAATCCGAACAACCTAACATCATAGTA
Source organism: Bacteroidota bacterium (assembly GCA_051746885.1). Classification (GTDB taxonomy): domain Bacteria; phylum Bacteroidota; class Bacteroidia; order Bacteroidales; family UBA12077; genus JAGXLC01. The sequence continues at coordinate 31 of JBNJFN010000273.1, forward strand.
TTTCTGGCCGATGATCTGGGTTACGGTGATCTGGGCTGTTACGGTCACCCCATCATCGAGTCCCCAAACTTAGACCAATTTGCCAGTGAGGGAGTGAGGTTAACCGATTGCCGCGACATATCGTGAAGGAAAGAAAATGAGGGTGTTGATAAAGGGGGAGGAGAAAGCTCGTATGACGGTTCAGGGATCGGTTTCCTATTCTAACCAGTCGGAATGCCGGCTTGGGATGGTAAGCGCTCCCGAAAAGCCATCCGATATACATCGTCCCTGGGGCACTGTGGCAAGTTATTTTGGTATTGATGGAATCATCGACGAGGTTAAGGTATATGATCAGGAATTGAGGAAGGAAGATATAGGAGCAAAATATGCGGATCATACGCGTAACCCCCCAGATATCAAACCCCGCCGCTTGCCGGATATTGAAGACCATCCCGGCCGGTTTGGGGCATTTTACACTAAATTAAATTATTATCCGGGCTGGGATGAACTATCGCCGGTTGCAGAAGATCCTGATGTGGTGGTATGCTTTGATCAATCCCCGGTAAAGATGATATTTTGGAGGGGTTTGCGATACGGACCTGCCTGGGTTTCCGAAAACAACAATTGGATGGCGGATCAGAGTGTTGAAAACTGGAATGGCGACCATGCTAGGGTACTTTTGAATGGTAAAGAAAGTCATGACTATCGGACAGGGATAAATCATGAGCTGGAAGGAGATGACCTTGTTCTTTTTCTGTTTCTCAAAAGCCATGAACCTGTTTCAATAACTATAACAGACGAGTAAACTGTCTAACAATGGGCAAGTTAAGTGCAATAAGTTCAATGTTATCGAATTCATGAGTCGATGATTAGTTTTTGAAATATAAATTATTATGGTTTTATTTTTATTTGTTAAGTCTAGCGATTAAATTGTTTCATCCTAAAAAATATATCTTATGAATGTATCTATCAGTACACTTGACCTCGCTATTATTATAGCTTATATTTTGGGCATAATGATATTGGGAATATGGGTTGGTTACAGAAAAAAAACCACCAGTACACAATTATTTCTGGCCGGCAAATCTTTACCATGGACAATTATAGGTCCCAGTTTATTTGTTGCCAATATCTCCACCATTCACCTGATTGGATTGGCTGCGGATGGACACAGGACAGGATTAGGTGTAGGTAACTTTGAGTGGGGAGCAGCGGTGACTTTAATCATTTTGGGTTTAATCTTCGCCCCCTTTTATTTCAGAAACAAACTTAATACCCTGCCTGAATATGTTGAAAAAAGGTATAGTCCGTTAACACGCTCTATTCTTGCAGGTATATTTATAATTTCTGCTCTCCTCATTCATATTGGCATAAGTCTTTATGCCGGGGCACATATTTTAGAGGAATTTTTCGGTATATCCATGTATATATCAATCATTGGAATTTCGATCGTTACCGCCATTTATACCATTTTGGGTGGCCTCAGAGCAATAATGATCACAAATCTTGTGCAGACGGTTTTATTGATTTTCGGTGCAGTTTATCTTACAATGGCAGGCATACAGGCTCTTCCGGATGTAGGGATTCACAGTTTTGCCCAGTTAAAACAGGCCGCTGACGGATTGGATGTAAGTATGATCCAACCTATTAAAGATTCTGGAACCGGAGCGGTTAACCCGTATTCATGGCTTGCCGTTATTGCAGGATATCCTATCCTGGGCATTTGGTACTGGTGTACAGATCAAACTATTGTACAGAATGTGTTGGCTGCCAAAACGGAAAAAGATTCCAGAGATGGTGCCATTTTCGGAGGATTTTTGAAAATTTTACCGGTATTCATTATGGTTTTACCAGGGGTACTGGCTTATGTTCTCTTTCATGATCAAATTGGAAACGATCATAACAGCACACTGGTTGTAATGATGCGAAATCTTTTGCCTAAGGGATTGTTAGGTCTTTTTGCCGCAGGTTTGCTTGCCGCATTGATGAGCACTATAGAAGCGGCATTGAACAGTACTGCTACCCTCGCTACCAAAGATATTTTGATAAGAATAAAACCCAACATAAAGGAGCGTAAAGTTGTTTGGGTAGGAAGGATTACAGCAGCAGTAGTAATTGTTTTAGCAATGTTATGGTCAACCCAGGGAGGGCGGTTTGGAAGCATTTTTGAAGCCATTAACAAAATACCTATGATGTTTGCTCCTGCGATTACTACTATTTTTATCATGGGAGTTTTTTGGAAAAAAGGCACAAAGAATGCAGCCGTAACAACCCTTGTTTTTAACCTGATCCTGGGTTTAATATATTTATTGGTGGACATTCCTATAATAGGTTCACAACAATTGGTCGTTGAGGTATTAAATATTCCCTTCATGCTGGCCGGGGGGATCATCTTTATATTGTGTCTGGTTATATATATTGTTGTAAGCTTAAATAATGAGCCACCAGATCCGAAAAAACTGAAAAATCTAACATGGGATCATCCCCTGGAATTCCTTACCTATGGTAAGATAACAGGATTTACAGATCCCCGGGTGTTTGCTGGTACTTTGCTTGCATTAATGATTGCGCTATATATTATTTTTGGATAACAAAAGATAGTACAAGATGAAAAAATATGAGAAAATGATTCATTAGAAGAGAGTTTTGATAATCTTCCCGTTTAAAACCGGCCTTTGGCATATTGGCCCTGGTTGAACGGTTACGTCGATACAGCCAAAATGGTGTATGAACTGAAAGAGATGAAAGACGAAGGAATGCGTCGGCCTGAGATATGGGATGTAGCAGTGGTGAACAATCCTGATAATTATATTCCTGCCGGGCCTGCTTTTATGAGTGATAGTTCTGTTGTACTGATTGAATATGCTTTGAAAGAAGGAAAAAAGTATGGCATCGAGATAGGAATGGTGGGATCAAGTGGATGGAATGCAGGGGCCATGGATAACCCCCAAATTTGCCTCCAAGTCGCTCTTTTACTCTGAACGGTTAATCAAGGAGCCTGTGAAAAAGAATATTCAAAGAATTAAATATTAATATATGAACAGGTATTGCGCCCGGGCGAAGCCAGCATGATGTCTGTCAGGGAGTGCCTCGATCGTCCCCAGGTATTGTCCACCAATCGTCATATTATGCAGGGATATCTCGACATGATAAGTATAAAATGGAATGACAACCGCCGCAAGCTAACCGGAGTCAGTAAGGTAGTGGGTGAAGATCCGTATGAAATTTCATTGGCCCTTAATGGATATCATCCGGTGGAAGTTTCATGTAAGGATAAGGAGACCAAGACAACATTGTCATCCGGGAAGGAAGGTTTGTTCCGGTTAACGCTGGAACGACCCGAAAATGGCACAGTGAAATGGTCTGTTATTTTTGATCGTTAACAATCTCTGAGAACGTAAGTTTAATGTCATCTGAGGATTTAGTTTGAAAATGAAAAAGTTAAATATAATCTAAACCAATCATTATGAAATGGCTATTTATTATTATTTGGGGTTTTTTGCTGGTGGCATGTAACAATACTACAGAAAAAACCAATAAAGAAGAGATCTTTCATGATCACAATATTTCATGGATAGGGGACGGAAAAGAACAACCGGAAAAAGACTCCCTGTTTTATTTGGATAACCCCACCCCTCTATTCAGAAAAGAATTCAAAGCGGAAAACAAAATCAGCTCCGCTAAATTGCGGATAACCGCAGCCGGTTATTACACGGCAAGTATAAACGGAGCAAGAGTGGGCAAAAATATGCTGGATCCTGCATGGACTGATTACAGCAAAAGAATATTTTACTCTGAATATGATGTAACGGACATGGTTGAGGCAGGGGAGAATTGTATTGGGGTTGTCCTGGGCAATGGTTTTTACAATCCACTGCCATTGAGAATGTGGGGCAGAAGAAATCTAAGAAATGATTTAACAGTCGGGAGACCAATTTTTATTGCCAGCATTCAGTTGGAATATAAAAACGGGAAGAAAGATGTAATCATTACTGATGACTCCTGGTCTTTTTCATACGGACCCATCATGAAAAATAATGCGTACCTCGGTGAAGTATATGATGCACGCCGCGAGATCAAGGGATGGAACCAACCCGGATTTGATGATGCCTCATGGGAAAAGGCAAAGCTGGAAGAAGGTCCTGGAGGTGAAATACAGAAAACCTTCTTCCCTGCCATTCAAATAACCGAAAGAATCAAACCTGAAGATATATACCGTCAGGATGAGGGAACATATATAGTGGACATGGGTGTTAATTTTGCCGGTGTATACAGGATTAAACTGAAAGGCGACCCCGGAGACAGCATCGCTTTTACATTGGGTGAACGGGTATACAGCGACGGAAGTCTGAATCCAATGACTGCTGTATGCGGGCAAATAAAAGAAGCAGGAGTTGGAGGACCCGGGGCACCCGATACAGCCGTACAAAAAGACACCTATATCATCGGTAGCGACACGGAAGCCTGGTACAGACCCGAATTCACCTACCATACCTACAGATACATAGAAATTAAAGGGTTGGACACCAAACCCAAAATTCAGGATATTGAAGGCCTGGCCCTGAATTCGAATGTAACAGATAACAACAGCTTCTCAGCCTCCTCGGATCTGATCAACTCGATACAGGAAATGACAGAAAGAACCTTCCTGGCCAATCTCCACAGTGTTCAGCAGGATTGTCCGGCAAGGGAAAAATTCGGGTATGGAGGCGATCTGAATGCCACCAGTGAAGCCTATATCTATAATTTTGACATGCAATTGTTCTACCGTAAAACTGTCTATGACTGGGTGGATGCAATGAATGACTCAGGCTTCGTTGATACCGCCCCCTTTGTAGGTGTTCAGTATTGTGGTCTGAGCTGGGAATCG
>JBNJFN010000274.1:0-4868 GCA_051746885.1 Bacteroidota bacterium
TTGGATCATATCGTATCAAATTAAATTAGATTTGATATATTTATAATATGAAAGACAGTGTTTATAAATTTAAGTTAGATCTTGATTGGCAGTTGATCAGATGGATTAGTCAAATTGATAGATTTGATGCTTCATGGACTTCTATAGAAAAGCGGGAAGGACAAAATCTGAAAGAAAAAGACCAAACGAAGCAAGGGCAATAACCTGGATTGCCATATTGGGCTTTCCATGCCGGGCTTCGCCAGTTATTGCAGTGTTAATCTGGCCGGTGAAGTAGCCAAAACAGCATTATTAAGTCCCTCGTTAGAAGCTTCCCGGAAATTATTACAAGAGCGGAAGAGGAAAAGATGCGGTTTTTCAGCTATTAAAAGAATATCTTGATCAATTGCCTCTTTCAAAGCTAAAGAGAATTGTATTTACCGGAGATGGGGCACCATGGATATGGAGGCGGGTAGAAGAATTGATCAGTGGCAGCGGGAGTGTAGAAAGTGCCATCAGGCGGGTAATAAACCTGCGGCTTAAATCACCGGGAAGCTTTTGGCTTAAAGATGGAGCAGAACGTTTTTTATTTCTACGTTCTCAATTAATCTCAGGAAGATGGAATATTTTTATGGCAAACGTAAATAATCGAATAAGAAAATATCTTGACCATGAGGCGAGTAGCATTGACCAAGAAAATGTTAGACATAAATCAGTTGCTTAATCTGGAAGAAATTGGGAATGCACCCCGGGGAAGGTTTCCCCGGTAAATTCCTGAAATTTGCATCCAGGATCATGATAACACAAATAAGAGGAAAAGAAGCGAGTTTTGAGTTTTCAGATATCAAACCGGGGAAATATGCCATTGCCATAATCCATGATGCAAACCACAAAGGTGAACTTGACACTAATCTGGTTGGGATACCGACGGAAGGTTATGGATTTTCCAGTGGTGCAGAGCTCACAATGAGTGCTCCTTCGTTTTCTGACGCTGAATTTTCATATGATGGAGGAGATTTGCAAATGTCTATATCTCTTAACTATTAAAAATTTAAAATAGCTGTCTTACAATTGCGGTATTTTTAGATATTATTTATTTTGCACCATCTTAAAATATTTATTATTTTTGGTCACAACTAAAACCAATAAAAATGAAAAAAATCGCCTTTCTTTTACTGGCCTCTGTTTTACTCCAGTTCACCGCATGTGATAATCAGGAAACGAGGGATTATTACCAGCTTAAAAAGTACCGGATCGAGAATTCCGAACAGGAATCGACAATGGATCAATACCTGGAAAATGCTTACCTCCCCGCGCTCGAAAGGGCAGGCATCCCGCAGGTGGGTGTATTTAAGCCCCGGGAAGTGGACGAAGGGGAACAGAATTATATCATGGTGCTGATCCCTTTTTCTTCTCTGGAGGAATTTGAAACGCTGGACAGGAAGCTTCAACAAGATGAAGCCTATCAGAAGGCGGGTAAAGAATATATTGAAGCTCCCCATGATGCACCCCCTTATGAAAGGATTGAAAGCTTCTTACTCAGGGCCTTCTCTGCAACCCCCCAGTTCAGTGTGCCCGATCACAGCACTCCTCCTGCTTCCAGGGTTTACGAACTAAGAAGCTATGAAAGTGCCACCGAGCAGCTATACCGGAGGAAAGTGGAGATGTTCAATGAAGGGGAATCCGCACTATTTGAAAAACTGGAATTTCAACCGGTATTTTTTGGCGAGGTGCTTTCCAGTGCCCATATGCCGCACCTGATGTATATGACTACTTTCAGTGACACCACCTCCCAGCAGGAACACTGGGATGCTTTCGGTAACCATCCTGAATGGCAGGAGATGAAGGAGATAGAAAGGTACCAAAACACCGTTTCAAACATCACCAAATACCTGATGTATCCCACAGAATATTCAGGGATCTAGCGTGAGTTTATGGTTTTTGGAGAGCTTTGACTTTGGTAGATGCATAACATTACTGCCTGTAATATTTAGTCCGGTTGACAAAATTGATGCAAAAGGATTTCTTGAAGAACTATATATTATTGAGTCCAGTCTAAAAAGGCGCTTGGCGGCTTTTTATAGCTAATTGCACAAAACTTATCTATTGAATTTTAGGTATCTATTAGAGCCGCTTAGCGCCTTACCAGCTAATATTTAGCTTTTTAAACCAGGCTCATTATTTACGTTTATATTAAGTGAAAGCGAAGTAGCTGGGATAGGGAGTTTTAATGAACTATTAGAAGTCCGGTAACTTCGCTTAACACAGGCTATAATGCCATGGCTGCCTTTGAGTCAATTTGAAAGCTCGTCATTTTTTCCGGGCTTTGATACCTAAGTATCGTTTTTGGCGATAGCCAGATATTCGTCAGGGGCCGGATAAATGTACTTTATGTTTCGTCAGGGGGCGAACACTGAAATCCCGAAATTTTTGGCAAACTTCCGAATAAATTGTATTTTTACGCATATCATTAACGGTTTCGGTTGATGTAATAGAAGAGGATGCATAGAAAACACTAAAAAAGATAAAAAATGGGACTTGAAAATGATGAACACCTCGATGTCCTTCAGAATATTGAAGTTGGACTAAAAAAAGAATATGACAATAACCTCAATGATTTGAGTTTGAAAGAATATGTGAAAAGGATAGATAAAGTAAAGCGCTCTGTTGAGCGTCATGCGAAATATGGGAAACGTGGCTATTATGAATTTATAAAAAACTTTCTCTAGAAATGAATAACATTACAGTTGAAAACTCACTTTTCTCCACCTCCTTATGATACGCCCTTTGAGAAAGGCTGTTTCACTTTGCCGGATTGTTTTGTCTGTTTTTGAGCACTTCATTTAAAACTGCAAACACGGATATTTTCAATATTAATCTCATGTTTTTACTATTTTTTTATGTTTTTCCAAACAAAGCTCCGAAAATAATAAGAATGACTTGGTATATGGATTACGAAACATTCTACCATTTTCACTTATGAAAACAGAGGCACCGAATTCCTTGTAATGAATTATTAATTGCTTTATCTTTGCTTCTCAACAGATATTTCATGCATATCTCAGACGGCATAATTGACACCAACATATGTATAGCTGCTAATGTAGCTGCAGTCGGGCTTGTGTGGGTTGCAGGAAGAAAAACACCACAAGAGGATATACCTAAGATGGGTATGACCGCTGCTGCACTTTTTGTGGCATCTCTCATTCATTTTCCGATAGCCGGAACATCAGTTCATCTTGGTTTGTTCGGGGTTGCCGCGATAATACTGGGGAGGCGGGCTTTCCCGGCAATTTTTGCGGCACTTCTGTTCCAAAGCTTGATTATTCAACATGGCGGTTTGATCACATTAGGGGTAAACTCTCTAAATATGGGGGTGGGAGCTTTCTTTGCCTGGCTTGTATGGCGAATCAAGGCACTCAATGAAAGTATCAGAGCTTTTTTCGCAGGTATGCTCGGTATAGTTGTTCCTATGCTTCTTATGGTGGCGGAATTCCGTCTTTCGGGTTACGGTAGCAGGATAATCTATCTTATGGGTGTATATTTGCTGGTCGCAATCTTTGAAGGAGTAATCACCCTGTCAGCAGCCGGTTTTTTCAGAAGGGTCAGGCCGGAAATTCTGGATTAACAGATTTACCGCGGGTTTAATTAACAGGTTTCGTTTATTCAGGTATCGCAGAACGGAGCGTACGAATACAATTGAAAATAAGTTCAACCAATATATAAAATTATGGTAAGATCAACACTGATGGTAATTGTTGCGTTTTTTGTCCTGGGGCAGATTGCTTCCGCCCATTCAATTCAATTCGATATTAAAAAACATGCCCCTGTAGTATCAGTGAATGCATTTTTTTCACAGACCTCTCCGTTGGCAGGTACCAGCGTTAATATTTATGCTCCCGGTGAAGATCAGCCTTACCAGACAGGGCAGACCGACAGACGGGGTTTTTTTGCCTTTGTTCCTTCCGTTGCCGGTGACTGGGTTTTTGAGATTGATGACGAACAAGGTCACAGGCACAAAGCAAACATCAGCATTGATGAAAATTTTATAAAAGGAATTACTGCAGGGGAGGAATCCCCGGAAGATGAAGCGGAAGAGACCGCTGCTGCGCCAGTTGCGGAAGAAGAAACAATTTCTCCGGCCGGCATACCGTTATTTTACAAAATCATATTTGGGCTGGCTCTTATTTTTGGTATAACCGGAATATACTACGGTGTGAGGGCGAAACAGTCTACCGAAAAAACTGAATAAAGTATTTTTGATTGAAGCATTCATTTTTAGATAAACACAGCGATTTGGATTCCCCTGTCCACAGGATTGATCCAAGGGCCAGGCTGATTGCGGCTTTTTCCGCGATAGTGATTATTGTGTCGGAGCCACATGGAAACCTTTTGCCCTTCGCATTTTACGGAGTCATCATTTTTTGGGTGGCAGCAATAAGCAAAATACCACCGGGTTATATTATTAAACGATGCCTTATAGTTTCCCCATTCATTATCATTGCTGCAGTGTCATATCCGCTTTCATTAACAGGAACAGAGGCGGATGAGGCCGGACAACTTTTAACAGAAGGGGTCAGGGCCGGGCTGACCATTTTCCTGAAGGCTTTTTTTGCCCTATTGCTGCTGATATTACTTACCTCAACCGGCCGGTTTCACCGTCTTCTGGCAGGATTGAGAATGCTTGGTATGCCACGTTTGCTCGGAGTCATTTCCGCACTTATGTACAGGTATGTGTTCATACTTTATGATGAGTTGCTGAAGACTACCAGGGCAAGGGACAGCAGGACACCCGGAAAAATAAGGATAAACCGTTTCCGGGTTTATGGCAACCAGGCTGCAATGATCTTCATCAGAAGCCTGGATCGTTCTCAAATAGTGTATAATTC
>JBNJFN010000275.1:0-4868 GCA_051746885.1 Bacteroidota bacterium
GAAGTGTATTCAGAATTGCTTCTGAAAGAAAGAATGTTGAAATAGTAGGTATCAACGACATTACGGATACGAAGACTTTGACCCATCTGTTGAAGTATGATTCCATCTACGGAAAGTTCAACGGAACCGTTGAGAATGAAGGTGACAATCTTGTTGTCAACGGGAAAAAGATCAAAGTAAGTGCTGAAAAAGATCCGGCAAAGATACCATGGGGTGATACTCCGGATGTGGTAATCGAATCTACGGGTGTTTTCCGTAATAAAGAATCCGAAAAAGGCGGCTACGGGGATCATTTAAAGAACGGTGCCAAAAAAGTATTATTGACCGTACCGGCCAAGGATGAAATCGATCGCATGGTTGTACTGGGAGTAAACGACAGTGATCTGCAGGATAGTGATCAGTGTGTATCAAATGCTTCATGTACCACCAATTGCCTGGCTCCTGTGGTTAGGGTGCTTAATAATGAGTTTGGTGTTGAACACGGACTGATGACAACAATCCATGCCTATACGGCCGATCAAAATCTTCAGGATGCGCCTCATAAGGACTTAAGAAGAGCACGTGCTGCTGCACTGTCACAGATACCAACTACTACTGGTGCTGCTACCGCAGTAGGCAAGGTAATTCCTGAGCTCAATGGCAAGCTTGATGGTAAAGCTATTCGTATACCTACTCCAACCGGTTCGCTCGTCGATTTAACAGCAACATTGGGTAAAGAAGTAACAGCGGATGATGTGAATGCTGCCATGAAGAAATATGCTGAAGGCGATATGAAAGGTATTCTCGGATATACAGAGGATGAGATCGTATCGGCAGACATCATCGGCGATACGCGTTCATCCATATTTGATGCGCAAAGCACCATGGTGATGCAGGGGAATATGGTAAAAGTGATCTCCTGGTATGACAACGAATGGGGCTACTCATGCAGAGTAGTTGATCTGGTTGAAAGACTGGTTTAATCTATAAAACTTTGATATAGATTGATAAAGAAGGGGCTGTTCCAGGGAAACAGTCCCTTCTTTTTAGTGAAATTTCATGTTTTTGTGTTCCTGCCTGCTGGCAGGTTAGCTTGGTGGAAGGGAAAAATTTAAACCGAACTCAAAATATGTCTGATAGAAGAATAAATTTAGCTTATGGGATTGTTCCGAAAAAAGAAAAAACAAGAGATTTTTGATTACGACGGCAAACCTCTGAAAGTAGGGGATAAGGTAATGTCGCTTCGTTACGATCTGGGTAAATGCACCATCGTGGAGGGAGAACACGGTATTGAATATGAATCTATAGAAACCGGTAAAAGGGTGCGATATGCATGGATGATTGATGCCCATACCGAAAATCAGAAGGTAAGAAAGCTTGAGTATGAGGAGTAAAATCATCGGATAAGGCCATATTCACTTATACAAACAGTGTTTTTCCCATCAGGGGCTATATTCTTATTCCCATGACCAGTATATCATCTATCTGGAAGTTATTTCCTTTCCATTTATTGAAAGTTTGGTTCAGTATTCGGTGTTGCTTGTCCATAGACTTTTGATGGATTCCCGAAAGTAAATTGACGAAATTTTTGGGTTTAAACTTTTTATTTTTCGGACCCCCAAATTGATCAACATAACCATCTGAGAACATATATAATACATCCCCCTTCTTAAGTTTGATGTGGTGGTTTGTGAAGGATTTCTTTTCTGTGTGGTAAATTCCAACGGGCATACGATCGCCCTCGTATTTTTCGAATCCTCCGTTTCGAAACAGATATAATGGGTTAAATGCTCCAGCAAAATCCATTTGCATATTTTTTTGATCGATCACACAGAAGGCCATATCTATACCATCTTTGGCAAGATCTTTTTTACCCGTCTGATGCAGGGAATTTTTAATCATATGCCGCAATTGGTTTAGAATATCCGCTGCATTTTTTGTTTTGTTGTGCTGGTTGTTCATAATTTCATTCAAGGATGATATGCCGAGCATACTCATGAAGGCTCCCGGAACGCCATGACCTGTACAATCAGCCGCAGTTAGATAAATTTTTTTCTCATTGGGGCGTATCCAGTAAAAATCGCCGCTCACTATCGATTGGGGTTTGAAAAAAATAAAGTAGTCCGAAAAAATATTTTTAAATAGGTCTTCTTTGGGAAGTAAGGCGTTTTGGATACGCCAGGCATATTCAATGCTTCCTGTAATTTCCCGATTCTTTTGCTCGATGGTCTCCTTTTGTTTGAGGATCTCATCACGCTGGACGGTAATTTCCTCTTTCTGTTCCTCTATGGTTGAGGTACGCTTATTGACCGCTTCCTCCAGTATTCTTTTATCCCTTCTTAATTTTTTTTCCCTGAGTTTAATGATCATAAAGATCACACCCACCAAACCCAGGGCTACCAAACCGTAAAAAATTTTGGTTTCCGTGAAGGGTGGAGGAACCTGGTATATGATTTCTTTGGTTTCACTGACCTGACCCCAAATGTTGCGTGCCCGGGCCTTAATCCTGTATTCGCCTTTCCGGGCAAAAATTTGAATATTCGGATCGTCGGACCATTCCGACCATTCATTCATCAACCCTTCAATATAATATTGATATTGGTTGGATCCTTTTTTGATATAATGGGGTGCCGCCACGTTGAATTCAAGAGAGGTATTCTCTTTTTTGATATTGGGTCGGGAATGTTTCAGGTAGCGCTCGTCCCCTGAATGTACAGACGTGAAGTAGGCCTTGAAATTGTTTTGTTTGGGCACACCGTTGTTAAGGTTAATCCTGTAAAGCCCATTATCCGCTATAACCCATAAATGGTTCATCGGACTGAGAGATATGTTCTGAATGTTGTTAAAGAGCCTGAGGTAAATGGATAGAGAATCCTGCCATCTTTCACTATTTCCCAGTCTTTTCCAACGCTTTTGACTTTTGACCCATGAAATGTTTGGTTGAGATAATATGTACTGATAATCGGTTTGCAGAAGAGAATCAGGAGGATAGTGGGAGTGAACCACAAAGGTATCCGTATTGGGGCGGTAACGGAAAATCCCCGTAGACATGAAGATGTATAAATCTTGTTCCACATTGCGTACAAAGTATTTTTCCGAATACTTGGTAGGTAGGGAATAGTCGTGGATCGTGCGTACCTTACCCTCACGGTTAAAAATGATTTTATAGGCCTCGTCTTCTCCGCCCACCCAAAGCGTACCAGTGTTATCGCTAAAGGTTAGAGAATATACCGGACCGTTAATTTGGGGCAAATATTCTGTGGTTTGCCATTTCCCGTTTTGAAGTGTGGTTTTTTTTATTCCTGAAGGGGTGGCAACCAAAACACCTTTTTTATCTGTAGTATGGATCTGATGGGGATATATATCCTGAATTACCTGGGTAACTTCCCCCTTTTTATTCACATGGTAAAGCCCGTTATAGGTTCCGGCCAGAATGCCCCCTTTATAATGAACCAGTTGTTCACATCTGCCTTCTATACCCTCAATCTTTTTAAATTGGTGGGAGATAGACTGAAGCGAATGCTTTTTTTCCTTTTTGTAGGATAACCGGGTTTTTGTTTGCTGTTCTTGTTGATTATTCGATATTTCTCTTACTTCTTCAGTTTTTTCCTGCTTTGGCTTTTCCTTATTTTTCCCGAATAGTTTGTTGAAAAACCTTTTAAGTGCACTTTGAGATTCTTTTTCATCTCCCTGTTGGTTTTCCCCTGTGTCCTCTTCATCTTCCTGTTGTTCTCCGGGTTTGGATTCAGAATTTACAGGTACTTCTTCTTCTACACGAACTCTGGTCTCCTGTTCCCGGTAATTTTTTTCTTCGTTTAGACGGAATAATCCTTCTCCTGTTGCCAGATACAATACGCTGTCCTGTTCTATGGTGTTGAGCAGGTTGCCCTTAATACCCGGATAAGTGCTGAATTTTCTGACAGGCAGGTCCAGATCCGCCCGAGAAATCCCGTACGTGTGACTGATCCATAATCCCCCGTTTTTATTCAGGGCAAGGGCTGTTACTTCATCCCCGGGAAGTCCGGTTTGGTAATTGATGGTATAAAGGATTTCTCTTGATGACTTGTCAATGATCACTACGCCACCTGCAAGCGTGGAAAGGGCAAAATGATCATCAGAGATGTTTATAGCATCTGCTATGATGCTCTCTTCGATATAGGATTGATTTATTAGCCGGAAAGTATAAAATTTCATGCCGTCGAAAAGGTAAAGCTTGTTGTCATCCGTACCGATAAGCAGACGGTTTTTGCTGTAAGGAAGGCTGAACAGGATTTCTTTATTTTCAGTCCAAAAACCGCTGACAATAGGGAATAATGTATCGCCCTGCAGCCTGTGAAGACCCTCATTCCATTTGTTGATGAAAACATGTTCATCATTGTGGATAAGACCGGTGAAAGGTTGTTTTTCTTCCGCATGCCAGATTTTTTCGACGGTAACCGTTTTAGGATCAGCCCTGACAATCATTTCTTCGCTCGTAAAATATAATACCGAATCTATATTTTCAATATTGATGAATTTACCAGCCAACACCGAATCGGAAACAAGGCTTTGATAGTGATAGAGGCCTTTCTCATCTCTGTTGAGATACCCTATCTCCTGCTCACCTCCAATAAAGATCTTTCCTGACCCTGAATGATGGGATAAGGAATAAGGTATGAACGGGACTTGAACGAAGTCCCATGTCTCCCCGTTGTATTTCAGAATGCCTTTTCGATTGGCAAAAAACATGTTATTTAAACTATCCTGCGCTATTGACCAGTGCTGAAGATTATTGGAATTATTTTTTTGAAAATGAGTTAAGAATAAACTACCTTCCTGGGAGAAGCCATGGATTGTTGTAATCAGAAAGAGGGTTATTAATCCGACTTTTAACTTCATGTGTACATCTG
>JBNJFN010000276.1:0-4848 GCA_051746885.1 Bacteroidota bacterium
CAGCAACAACATTGTTTTGATATGGTCAGAACATTATTTCGAGCATCCCATGCAGATCAAAGGATATGGGGCCGGGGCTGATGTGACAGCTGCCGGTGTGTTTGCCGATATAATTAAAGTCGCGAATGTTTAGCAATAAAAAAGCCCGGAAATTCCGGGCTTTTTTGAGCGGGAAACGGGAGTCGAACCCGCGACCCTCAGCTTGGGAAGCTGATGCTCTACCTCTGAGCTATTCCCGCAAAAGTTTGATTTCCCGGTTGCCGGATACCACAAAAATATGAAATTTTTCTTTCCTGCAGAATTCTTTTCCTTCAAAAAACGATAGTTGGTTTTGCAATTCCTTTACTGTTCAGGGAATTCATTAAATTGAATGTTTCTCTCTTTTTCGATTATGTAGGCAGTGCCTGCTGAAAAATAAAGCTTAAATCATTGATTTGATGTGTTTTTTGTTTCCTGTTTTAAAGAAATAATGAAACCAAAAGTACTTCCTTCACCGGGCGAGCTATCAACGACCATTTCACCGCCATGGCGGTCGATGAATTCTTTACTGATGGCCAGTCCCAGTCCGGAGCCCTTTTCACCCTCAGTTCCGGGTTTTGTGTTGAGCTGACCGATTCTCTTTATTTGCTCCACTTCCTTCGGGCTCATTCCTTTGCCTGTATCGGTCACCAGCAGTTTTATTTTTTGATCTTCCACCACCTCTGAAATTATGGAAACTTTGCCATTTTCGGGTGTAAATTTTATAGCATTGGAAAGGAAATTGCGCACAACTGTCCGCAACATGTCTTCATCAGCTTCCAATTCAATTTGATAATCAATATTTGAAGTGTCAATTCTAATATCTTTTCTTAGTGCCGTGTCGTATAGCAGTTTAATGTTTTCTTCACAAATATTTTTCAGAGATGTTTTTGAGGGATTGAACGTGATTTCGTTCGTCTGGCTGCGGGCCCAATATAGAAGATTTTCCAACAGGGCAAGAACCTGATTGGAAGATTCAAAAATGTAGCCGGAATATTCTTCGATCATCGGATTGTTCTGATCCGATGCCATTTCCTGCAGCAAGCTGGAAAACCCAATAATGGTGTTAAACGGGCCCCTGACATCATGAGCAATGATGGAAAACAACCTGTCTTTGGTCGAATTAAGCTTTTGAAGTTCCTTGTTGCTCTTTTTTAATTCATGGGCCTGGTGTTGCAATTCTTCCGCTTGTTCTTCAATTGTTTCTTTTTGTTCTTCAAGTTGTTGGTTAAACTGGTTCAATTCCAGCGTGCGTTTTTGCAACATGTGGTTTTTTTCGTGCAAAGAACGGGTTCTTTGGTTGACCAGTTCTGTGAGGGCGGCTTTTTGACGCCTGAGAATGGAAGTTCTGAACATTATCGTTAAGTACACCAAAACAATGGCCAGAACAACAGCCAGGATTTTGAACCAGGTGGTCATATACCAGGGAGGTTGTACCACAACCCGGATAGAAGTGCCTTTTTCGTTCCATATTCCGTCGTTGTTGGCGGCTTTCACTCTGAACGTGTAGGTTCCCGGGTCGAGATTTGTGTAGGTGGCCTCCCGCTTGTTTCCCGCCTGATTCCAGTGATCCTCTATTCCTTCCATCCGGTAGGCATATTCATTTTTTTCAGGATTCAGATAATTGAGAGCGGCATATTCAATGGTGAAAAAATTGTTGTCATACTCAAGTTTAATCTCATCAGCTACACTGATGTGTTTATCTAAGGGTTGGTCCTCGCCATATCTTTGAACGGGTTCGTTTAAAAGCCTGAACTCTGTAAACACCACCCGTGGCGGCTCCAGGTTGTAGTTAATTTCATCGGGATCAAAAGCATTCACTCCGCCGGGACCGCCAAAAAATAAATGTTGATGGCCGTCGAAATAGGAAGATCTGGTGTTAAAGTCATTGGACTGAAGGCCGTCACGTTTATCAAAGTTAAAAACCTTTTTGGTGCGGGGATTAAAATGTGTGATGCCGCCGTGCGTGCTCACCCATATTTGACCATTGGCATCGTGTTCTATGCTGCAGATGTATTGATTGTTGAATTCTTCGGAATGAAATTCAAAGGTGTTGCTCTCCGGGAGATACCTATGCAGCCCACTGGTTGTGCCGACCCAAATGGTTTCATCCGGGGTTTCGTGAATGCTGGTGATATTATTGCTTGAGAGGGTTCCGGGGGTATCTTTGTCCTGGGTAATGAAAACTTCAATCGAGTCTCTGCCGGCTTCTAGTTTGTTTAGTCCATAAGAAGTCCCGACCCATAAAGTATTTTTTGAATCCACAAAGACTTCGTTGATCCATTCTATCGAAAGATTGCTGTTATCGGGTGTCAGGTGCCGAAACGTTTCCGATTTCTTATCAAAATAGTCAACCCCTTCACCATGAACAGCGATCCAGAGATTCCCCACGCTGTCTTCAACTATGGAACGAACATCATTCCCATTGATGGATGTTTCATTTTCGGGATCATGTTTAAAGCTGATAAATTGGTTTTTGCCGGGATCATATTTTTGAAGTCCGCTCCTGTAACTTCCCACCCACATGGTGCCATTGCTGTCCGAATAGATGTCAAAAATGGTTCCTTTTCCCACAGAATGGGGATCGTCCGGATCATGTTCAAATGTTGTAACCGAATCCTGTTCCCAGTGAAAGACGGTAATCCCCCCATTAAAACCTCCGGTCCACAAATGACCGCGGTGATCTTCTGTGATGGCCATGGTATTGGCATCAAAAAGGGGCCATGAAGCATCGGGCGAATCATCATAGAGATGAAAGCCCCTTTCGATGGGAGAAAAGCCGAACCCTTTTTCTGAGTATGTGACCCAGTAGTTCTCCTGGTGGTCCTGCAAAATGCCATTTGGATTTTGTTGTATAGAATGCTTCTCTTCCGGATTTGGATGGTAACCGTGAAAATAGTCTTCTTCTTCATTATAAATTTTAAGGCCGGTATAATCGCAAGACCAAATGTTGCCTTCGCGGTCTTTATATAAATTTACAATAAAAGATTCATCTTCACCCTTCAGATATTTCTTCAGTTTTTTATTTTCCTGATCAATTTTGATGAGACCTCCGCCACGGGTGCCGATCCAAAACACAGAATCTTCATGAAGCATATCGGTTATTGAATTATCATCAAACCATCCTGGCTTTTTTTTACGAAGCCATTGGGGCAACCGACTTTGATTATATTCTCCGGGCAGAAAACGTTTCAGCCCGCTTCCGGAATCCTGTCCAGTCCATAAAGTTCCGTCCCGGCAAAGATGAAAAGATATGATGTCTCCACCTTGCAGAGTCAGAAGCTTTGAAAACTTTTTTTTCTTTTCGGAATAGGTATAAATGCTGCTTCCGGCTGCCACATAGAATGTTCCGTCATCGCTTTCATGGATTTGATAAATATTGGTATTTTCGATACCCGCGGGATTATCAGAGAATGATAATGTTTCAAAAGTGTCGCGGTCCGGGTGATATCGGGAGAGCCCCCAGATTGTGCCAATCCACAGGCGGTTTTGGCTGTCATTATATAAAGTCTGGATGTTATTATTGACAAGCCCCGAATACCGTTTCTGATGGTTTCGGTAAGTTTTTATCTCGTGTCCGTCATATTTGTTTAGGCCGTCAACCGTCCCAATCCAGATATAACCTTTCTGGTCCTGGACGATGGAGGTGGTAAACTGACTTGACAATTGGCCTTTTCCCGGAAATTCCTGAAACCTCAATTCAGGTATATCTCCTGAAAAGGATGAAATTGAAGCAATAAAAAAAAATAATAATGTACAGAAAGTCTTCATTTAAATTTACCCATTAGTGCCTCTGTTTTCTGCAAATGCCCCTGATAAACGAAAATCTTATACTTACCGGTGTATTTTGGGCGGGCAATAGTTTGCTGTTTTTTCTTTTCGGTTAATCCTATTGACAGTAGTCCTTCAGACCTTTATAATTGATTTCCGCTCAGCTGTTTGGGGTTGATGCGTTCTGTGTGCAAAGAATTTGTTTTTCAATATGATACAATTCATCTTGGCTGTAGTTAAATTTTGCGTTGTTATTTTCCACAATAGACCGCTAGATTTTTAGATATTAGATTTAAGACGAGCCGTATAATGCTGACATACTGTAATTTAACCCGGTAAACTTCAAAAAATTAAACAACTGATTTACAAGGCATTGAAAAAGATTAACGGACCATTGTTCCCAAACACCAATAAATTTTGGTAACATCCTTAAAGCCCCCGGAGTGGGGCGATCGTATGGTAAAAAAAGCCCCAAAAAACCCAGAGCCACGGCAGTGGTGACCTTCTTTGCACCCTGAAATTTTTCAGTTATAGGGACACCCCTGCCGGGGCCTGGGTTGTTGATTTACTGAGTGTCAATTACCATACGGTCGCCCTTGCCAGGGCTTTACAGGAAAAATCGCCATTTTAAACTACAGCCTTCATCTTTTATCTAACAAAAACCGTAAGTTATTTAAAATATGATGTTTAACTAATTTTGTTGGTTCTTTGGTTATGTCGCAAAAGAGAGCAACCTTTCTCTCCAGCTTCCAACTTCTCCTCGACTTGGGCACTAATATATAAAATGTAACGATCTATTGTATTGAACCAAACTCTGTTTTTCTTTATACTCTGAACATTTGAAAAAGTTTTTTTTAGCTGTTTTTTGTGTTACACATTCATTTTCTTTTGAATACATATTCAAATCAAACTTCCTGATAAACGGCATGTGGCATAAACAACATGTATACAGCATTTTGAATGATGAATCCAGGACGTTTTGAAGAAAAGACCAGCAGTTATTCGTCAAATTGCTGTTTAAAATGAATATTGACGATAATGTATATGCAAAATAAATTA
>JBNJFN010000277.1:0-4820 GCA_051746885.1 Bacteroidota bacterium
CATGGAGCTGGAATTAACCAATGATTCTTATGTTAAGGATGTTTTTGCCTATACCAGTCAAATAGACGGTTCAGCCAATGTAAACCTGGACATAAATGCTGTTTCAGAAAATGAAAACGGATTCTCCGGGAAGCTGGTTACCGAATTTTACCCCTGGTATCCGGAGGAAAGCGATGAGGTTGCAGCACAATCAACGAAAACCATTCAGCTTGAGAACGGCACATCAACTAATATAGAAGAACAGGTAACGGTAGAAAAACCCAATTTGTGGACTACAGAATCCCCGAATCTTTATAAAGTCAGGGTTGAACTTCAGGATGAAAACGGTGAGCCGGTGGATGATCATGTATTGACTACCGGCATACGTACCATTGGTCAACAAGGAGGTACTTTCCGGATAAACGGTGAGCCTGAAGTACTGTTCGGACCGTTGGTTTTCAATCAGCCTTATCCACTTGAGAAGGTGTCGCAATGGATGTTCAGCCCGCCAAAATCCAAATGGGTGGAGACCATTCTGGAGACACAAAAGATGAATGGAAATGCCATCCGCATGAGCGTACATGATAAGCGGGTTGCCGGTGTCAATGACAAACGGCTGGCTCAAATAGGCGATCAAATGGGCATTATGTTTATGTGGCAAACCCCTTGCTGGACCAGGGAGGGAAGCATCAGGGACTTTGATTTTGAAGCCCTTCCCAAATATATGCACATCGTACAAAACAATCCGAGCATCGTTCTTTGGCAACCGGGTAATCATCCCTCCGAGTATCCTCCGGAATGGTATGGAAGGGTACTGAAGGAAATCAGCGATGAAGATCCGAGTCGCCTCGTTTCTCCGGCCGCAGATCTTGACCATATAGGCCTGGAAGATGATCAAATGCCGGATGAAGACGGGGATATCATTCCAGGATGGAAGCATCCCCAACTTGCGCGGGGCAACATGGAGCAAACCGCCGCTTATGGCAAAGACTGGCGCGAGATCCGTAAACTCGGAACAGGAATAGAGGAAAAAGTGGCCGATTATAATGACAGGTTGCGTTTAAGTTACCTAAACAGCGACACCCACGGCTGGTTCGATTATGAAAGTGAAGAGACCATTGGCATGCCCAACTGGAGTCTCCATAAGGGCAAGCCCTATTATCGCATGTATTCTTATGAGAAGCATTATAATGAAGGCAATTTAGGCCGGGTACTGGAATTATCTGAATGGAAAGAAAGTCAGGCCTGGCAGGCACTGAGCGCTTATGAGACCTACCGGAAAAAGCGGTGGCTGGATTATGACGGAATGAACTGGTGCCCTTTAAGAGGCGGCCCCAATACGGCCACCTATATGAAGCCGGTAATAGAATACAGCGGAGAAGCCAAGCTCAGCTACCATGCATTACAAATGGTATATCAGCCGGTTTTGGCTGGAAGCAGTAATGTCGATCTTGTCTACGGCCCGGAGGATGAAATACCGGTGATTGTCATGAACCTGGGCAAAAGCAGGACAGTTGATGTCGAAGCAGTGGTAAAAACCATGGATGGCGAACAAGTAGCCAAAAAGGAGTTTACCGGTATTGAATTAACTGCCGGCCGGACAGTAACAGAGGTAGCCCGGTGGAAACCTAAACTGGAACCCGGAAAATATTATGGTTTTGAGTATTATGTAAAGGAATAGCTGGGGTATGCTGTGATACCCCACATATTGTTGTAACCACTAAATTAATTTATGTAAAAAACGAACAGAAGGATAAAATTTTAGTTTTGAAATTTACATTACCATTCGAATTTGTGGTTATAACTTCATTAGCGTACCCTCTCCCAACCTCCCGCCTAAAACCGGCGGGACAAGTTCTCCCTTCCAGAAGGGAGAGGAGCCGGTCCGTAGTAAATTTAGTAGTATACTGCCAATAACTTCATGGATTTTTTCTATTATTAAAACCGGAAAGTTCCAATTGTGTATAATGAGCTGAGCTAATCTTCCTAATAACTGAAATTCTACTAAACGAAATTCGAGGTTATAACAATATATATTGTTACCTCCTTCTACCCATTTAAACTATTCAGGAATTTCAATTTCTCAGAATTCCACTTAGCTGTAGGTTTTTAACAGATTTTCAATTAATCATTGTCCTTTCCAAATTCAGCGAGCCATTTCCTGCGATTTGTCTGCGGAACTTCCAAAGGCTCTTCTCGTTCAACTTTCTCATGCTCCGGATAGCCGCCGACGTCTTCCTCATGCCATATAATTTTCCTCTTACTTACCCTGACAGTCCGGATGATTCTCCGGTCTGTTTCGTCGCGGTCCCAGGGCCGTGCACCGGCATTGGAGAGTACATAGGTTTGAACCCGGCCGGTTGGCATAGCCTTTAGTCCTTCAGACCAGAACGGCTTTTCATTCACAATGTTCATATCTTCCTTCCTGATGTTATCGTGATAGCCCCTGGCCT
Source organism: Bacteroidota bacterium (assembly GCA_051746885.1). GTDB lineage: Bacteria > Bacteroidota > Bacteroidia > Bacteroidales > UBA12077 > JAGXLC01. Next base: position 2,433 of record JBNJFN010000277.1, read on the forward strand.
GCACATAGGCCGGACGCTCCGAACCATCCATATCATAAACATGATTGTCATCCATATACAAAGCATTACTTGTGCCATACACCAAAGGAATCTGCTCCAGTATTATCTTGCCTCCTCTAACTTCGGAAACCAAGGCATGACCCCGCCCTGTTTCCTTCCTCTCCATCATTACTTTGTCTGGTCTATACCGGTATTCCCCGGTCGGTGTATTGGGCCCGTAGAGGAGCACATTGCCCACCACGCTATTATCGCCCGCCTGCTTAAGGAACATGGTCGAGCCTTTAAGGCCGCCCGGATTATAAACCAAATTGTTAACGGTCACACCACTAACATAATTAATCTCCTTTTCAATATTTTTTGATGTAGGATATCTTATTTTGTGGGAAAATAAGGCAGATGCATTTTTCCCGGTACAAACAAAATTAATTAATTCTCAAATTATTTTTTATCAAATTAGAAAGTTTTGTTTATTATTTGCATATTGACATCCTCATTCGGTCGTGACAAGAAAAGATTTAACCCAACTTATATTTAACTTAAAATGAGTAATTGTCAATAATCCTGGCCGCGTCAGGCTCTCCGTCAATAATACCTTTGGTATGATTGGAAATGATCAGGTTGTTTTTACCTCCCTTTACCTTTATGGCTACCGGGTCATTCACATTCTGCCGATCATCATTGATAAAATTGCCGGAGACCTTACCGTTTTCTGTCTCTTTCAATAAGATGCCTCCTTCTTCACAATTTAAAATCGTCGAGTTGGTGAGATTATAATTCCGGCACTGCTCCAATACAATACCTGCCGGTCCGCCAATCACATGATTAATATGCAATCCATTAATGGTTAAATGGCGACTTTCCAGGATCTTTACTCCATTTTGGCTTTCTTCTGTGTTACCTGAACCATAATCCGGATTTCTGTCCAATGTATTGGATCCAAGATTGATATGATCACTTTGTTGGATAAGGATATTATGGGAGAAACCTTTCCAGAAAGTATTCCCGGTAATGATTATTCCCCGGCCATATTGAATGTGAAGATTATATTGGGCATCGGACAGAGCATTGTTTGCAATGGTAAAATTCCCTGTTTTTCTCCGCTCTTGTGTTCCGTGGCCTATAAACCGGATGTTTGCGGATTCCGGCGCATCGCCGGAGTGCTGGATCGTACATCCTGTTATCGCGCCTTCCCGCATTGAGCCTTCGGTTATATCAATGAGGATATTAGCCGTAATGGGACCATCCTCTTCCATATTGCTTTCGATATCGCAGCTACCAACCTGGAGATTCCGAACATCCCCTTTACGGACAACAATTCCTCCACCGGCATTGTAACTAATGTGGCTGTTGGTAATGTTTATCTGATGGAGGTTCACCTCATCCAAATAAACCCCGATTCCCCTGTTTTGGTAAAAATGGCATTCCGAAATGATGACATTGCGATTTCGTTCGGTAAGATGAATGCCATGAAGTGCCTTTCGCACCAACACCCGGGTAATGGTAAGCTGCATGGTACCGACGGCCTCTATTCCCACAGCTTCCGGATGTCTTCCGACTATCTCCAGCCCGTCGATCAAAGGCATTCGCTGAGATTGCCATACATTTTGTTTGACAGTAGAGGGATTGGCAGTTCCTTTATGGGTACCGACAAATTTAAACGCAGGACCTGCACCTTCCATCAATATACGGGCGGTGCCATGACCCTCCAAAACTACCGGCCCAACTTTGTCCAGATCAATATCGATAGGTTTCGTCACCCGGTATGTGCCCGAAGGAAAAACGAGCTGTCCATCCCCGGAATCAACCGCCCTTTGGATAGCCTCGGTATCATCGGTGATGCTGTCGCCTTTTGCACCAAAATCATGTACAGATTCCGACTGGCTATCTGAGGTCGTATCTTGAGCGTTGCACAGGTATACTCCTGAAAGCATTAGAATGAACGCTGTCAAAAGTAAAGAATAAATCGTATTCATTGATTTCATTAGTGTAACAGTTTATTTAAAATTTGAATTTCAAATTAATTTATATGCCAAATTCACAAACTTTGCTTGTATCACCATGGAACCCGCATGTTTATACATGTTCTTGTTGCGAAGGATACTGCATGCGGGTTTCATATGTTACCCCTTTCATTTTTTATTAACTATTTGTATGAATGAACTTCCTGAAAGGAATCAGTAAGGTATTCCATGGAAGTTCAGAAAGAACTACCAAAATAACAATGGATGGTTCAAAGTACATTGCAGCCAATACGATTGCCATTCCATTATTCATATAAGCCGAGCCGATAGCAGTGGCTATTTTGCCTTTTCTGTCTTCTGTAAAACCCATCATAAAACCAAATACATGAAGCAATATAAATATTAGGTATAAAAAACCAATTTGCCA
>JBNJFN010000278.1:0-4816 GCA_051746885.1 Bacteroidota bacterium
ATCAATTTTAATCTTCAGCTTATTAAGCTGCATGAACTGAACTATTCCCGATGTATGAGAGTATCCGGGTTTTAGCCCCGGAGAGAACATAAAGTTTTCGCCTTCTTTGACCAGATAATCAGCAATTGTTCCTGAAAAAGGCGCTCTGACTTCGGAATTTTCCTTCATCATGCGGGCTTTTGCTTTGGCAGCTTCGTACTCAGCCTTCACATGGTCGTATTTTTGCTGGGTAACGCTCCCTTTTTCCTTAAGCCTTGAAACCCGTTTAAAGTCTTTTTCTAATGTGTTCTTTTCTGTCAGAGCCTGAGCATAAAGTTCCGCTGATAATTCAACCAGGAGGGTACCTTCGGATACATATTCCCCCTCTTCATGATGAATTTTTTCGACTTTTCCCGGTAGGGTGGTACCCAAATTGGCTTCTTTGAATGCGAATGAGGTGCCACTATAAGTTATTGCAGGATGATATTGGGTTTCCGTGGATTTTGTTGTTGTTACCCTAATGGCATTGTTTTCTTCATCTTCTTGTCTTTCACTGGTTTGATTACATCCTATACTTATTATTAGGGTGAGGGCCAGTGGAATGAATAAATTTTTCATTTTCTTCATGGTTTTAATTGTTTTCACTTTCACTTAGCTGACCTGAAGCTTCCATAAGCTTGGTTTTATTTAGCTTATAATCGGTCATGGCTTCAATATAATCGGAATAAGCTTCCTGCCACATCGATTGGGCCTCCAGCACATCCGTGGACTTCGCCATGCCTTCCTCAAAATTGTCTTTTGTGGTTCTCAGGTTTTCTTTGGCTTGATTCAATGAGGATTTTGTTAATTCTACCTTCTTAATGGATTCGTTATACTTGAAGACGGCTTTCTTTACTTCCAGTGATATGAGTTCTTTGGTTTCTTCCAGTTTTTTCATGCTCGCTCTTTTTTTATGTCTTGCTGCCTCCATGGTATGTCTCCTTTCTCCCCAGTTATAGATGGGTATGTTAATGAAAACTCCAAGGTTTGTAGATCCGCCGAATTCGGTCTCAAAACCATTCCAGGGGTTGGGGTTTGAAAAGGTGTAATTTGCTGATAAACCAATATTTGGAAGATATCTTGATTTCATGAGCTCTTCCCCTGACTCAGCTATTTTGACTCCCTTGTTTAGTGCATGTATTTCCGATCGCTCTTCCAAAGCCTTCTTTCTGTAGTTCTCCGGATTGGTTAGCTGCGTTACCTTCCCGAGACTATCGGCCAAATGAATTGTGGTGTCCGAGGGAAATCCCAATGTCTGGTTTAGGGCCATGCGTCCCAATTCCAACCCGTTTCTGGCCTGTAGTAACTGAAGTTCAACCTTGTTTTTCTTTACTTCAACTTGCATTACCTTGTTTTTTTTGACAATTCCCTCTTCATGAAGATTGTTTACCTCGGTTAAAAGGGAATCAAGTCGTTTCAGGTATTTTTCTGCCAGTGTGACCTTCTCTTTCAATGAGATGACTTCCCAGTAACGCTTATCGGTTTCAACAATAATATCTGCTTCACTTCCATGCTTTTTAGCCTTCATCATTTGGCTGCTATATTTAGCTATGTTGTTGGTTTGTTTGATTTTTCCTCCCATGTAGATTGGCTGTTTCAATCCTATATTTCCAAAAAACACATTCTGCAGATTAAATTTTGCTTCATCTTTGGGTAACATGGCATATTGTTCGAACATAGGATTACCTGTTTCAGGATCTTCAACAGGTAAGGGAACCCCATTGATCTCCTGTGTAACCATGGTTTCTCTTACAAGATCCGGATTTTCTCCCGGATCGAGCACAGATAACCCGTCGCTGAAGACTTCCTGGGGTACAACAGGTAAGAACATATTTTCACTGAAAAGGCTGAATTGTTGATTCATTCTAAAATAGCCTCCATTGAAGTTTATATTTGGGTAATAAAGGGTTTGTGCTGATTTTTCAAGAGAATTGATTGCCAATTGATTTTCAGTAGCTATTTCAATTTTTTTATTATGCTTTATAGCCCGTTCCCGGCATTCCTGAAGCGTCATGTGCTCCTGCGCATTCAGTGATCCTGTTATAAATGGAAATAATAGTATGATCCATATAACAGAATTGATTTTTTCAATTAACTGCATGGTTATCATTTTTTATTTATTGTTTTGAACCAATCCGTAAAAGATAATTTCCAGCATTTCATCAAGTCTTTCTTCCAGATTTTCCAGCGAATATTCTTTTTTAATGAACAGGCCCACCTCAAGTCCTTTCATCGCTGTCACGAAAGCCATTGCCGCAAATTCGGCTTCCTTTAACCTGAAGATTTTTTTATTCATTCCTTCCTGAAGGATATTTTGTATGATCCCGTGTTCCTCCTTGTCGTATTTTTCGCGTATCTTCTCCAAAAAAGCAAAATTCTTCAGATAATCATTTTTTAAGGCTTCATTGAACCTGGCCAGTTCATGTAAAAAGCGCATTCTTGTCAATACATAGTTTCTTAGTTTGTGCTTGGGATCGTCCTCTGTATTGATCACTTTTTCATAGATCTCAGATCGGAGGGCATCTGCTTCCTTGTTGATCACTTCTTTATAGATTTCCTCCTTACTTTTAAAATAGTAGTATATAGAGCTTTTTCCCTTTCCCAGGGCGTGAGCTATATCGTCAATGGTTGTTTTTTTGAAACCAAATTTGCCAAAAATGTCCCTGGCAATGTGAATGATATGCTCCCTGATGTTTTCTTTACCTGTATATTCTGAGGATTTCATATTCGAATATTCGACTATTTGATTAAATTGGTCCAAAATTATAAATATTGAAAAGAACCAACCAAACAATTAGAACAAATTTTTCAGATAGTCGAAACAATTCGATGATTATTCCGTTGATTAACAATTAATTCAGAAGGATTAAAAAATTGGATTTGAATATAGCTGATCTTGCTATATATTTGTTAATTTTATAAGGTTAATGGATACGATAATTTTTTATCATGCAACAATATCTTGATTTACTGGATCATGTACTCCAGAATGGTTCCCGTAAAGATGACAGAACCGGAACAGGGACGATAAGTACTTTTGGATACCAGATGAGGTTTAATCTTCAGAAGGGATTTCCTTTGATTACCACCAAAAAACTTCATGTCAGGTCCATTATTTATGAGTTGCTGTGGTTTTTAAAGGGGGACACCAACATACGTTATCTTAATGAACACAAGGTAAGGATATGGGATCCATGGGCTGATGGAAGCGGTGATCTGGGGCATATTTACGGTTATCAGTGGCGGTCATGGCCCGGCCCTGACGGAGAATATGTGGATCAGATATCACAGGTAATTGATTCAATAAAGAACAATCCCAACTCACGCAGGCATATTGTCAGCGCATGGAATGTTGGTGATTTGAAAAATATGGCTTTGCCTCCCTGTCATATTCTTTTTCAGTTTTATGTGAATGATGGAAAGCTTTCCTGCCAGCTTTACCAGAGAAGCGCTGATCTTTTTATCGGTGTGCCTTTCAATATTGCCTCCTATGCATTGTTGACCATGATGATGGCCCGTACTACTGATCTTGAACCTTTTGAGTTTATTCATACTTTTGGGGATGCCCATATATATCTGAACCATATTGAGCAGGTTAAGCTCCAGTTAACGCGGCAACCAAGGGAGTTGCCCACTATGGAAATTAATCCGGATAAAAAAGACATTTTTAGCTTTGAGTTTTCCGATTTTAAGCTGGAAAATTACAATCCGCATCCTCATATAAAGGGTAAAGTATCTGTATAATGGATATTGTTGTGTAATGCATTATATTTTAAAATCAACCAAACGTATAATTTATGCTTTCCATTATTGTAGCGGCGTCGGAGAATAATGTCATTGGTAGGGACAACCAGTTGGTGTGGCATCTGCCTGATGACTTGAAGCATTTTAAGCGAACGACACGGGGCCATCATGTAATAGCCGGCCGCAGGACTTTTGAATCTCAGGGCAAGCCACTACCCGAACGAACCAATATTATTATTACCCGAAATCCCAATTATAAGGCAGAAGGCTGCTTTGTGGTGAACTCCCTTGAAAAAGCCCTGGATTTGGTTAAAGGCGATGATGAGCCTTTTATAATTGGAGGAGAGCAGATTTTCCGCATGGCTTTGCCCAAGGTCCACAGGATTTATCTCACCAGGATTCATGCTGAATTTGAGGGGGATACTTTTTTCCCGGATTTGGATTGGGATCAGTGGGAAGAAATAAGCCGAACATATCATGAAAAGGATGATAAACATGCCTATCCCTTTTCCATCCTGGTGTTGGAAAGGAAGAAACAGCCTTCTGAAAGTTAATGATTATCATTCAAGCTTTTCATTACAAGCAATTTTTTATAATTTTGACCAAGTTGAATTTAAACGATATTATTAACCAAAATCCAGATTATTTATGGGAAAAGGAGATATCAAAACCAAAAAGGGAAAGATTTTCAGGAATTCATATGGGGTTCGGAGACCCCGGAAGAAACAGCGGATGAAAAAGATGGCCCTGGCTAAAAACCCGCAGGAGAATGCGCCTGAGCTTCAAGAGAAGATGACAGATATCAAAATTGGGAAAGAAAAAGAGTCTGACAAGAAGAGCGAAAAAGGCTCAAAATCAGGAAGCAAAGGTTCCCGTGGATCTAAAAAGTCAGATACTTCCAGCGAATCATAAGGCTGTTGTCATTCATATACAATGAGGAGGTTATATATATGAGAAGTATAAGAAACGCCGGAATTTCCGGCGTTTCTTTATGGTACTAACTAAACTTCGCTGGTCATGATAAAAAGGGGCTTCATAGCAAAGCTCTTATACT
>JBNJFN010000279.1:0-4809 GCA_051746885.1 Bacteroidota bacterium
GCGGAACGTTAAATCCGCCGGTGCGTCCAGGGTCAGATCGGCCGGGGGCGAATCATCGATATCCTGTGCACTTAATGTTATGGGAATCCAAAAGCATACAAAAAATATTAGTATTTTCCAGTTACGTGCCACCATCATGGATAAATAAATAGAATAGAAACACCTTCGGCATTATAATAAAAGTCAATTATCCTTTATTTATAATGGGAAAACAGCAAAAACTTTTAAACAATTTGGTTTAAATAGAGCAAAATACTCGATCAATCGATCATGGAAAGTGAAGATGGAGTAAAAAAATTCTTTTTAATGCATCCACTCCAGGTAGTTATTGGGAGTGATGTATTTTACTTCCGCATGCGGATAAGCCTTTCTCCAGGCCAGGGGAATTTTGTGTTTGTTGTTGTTCCATGAAAAGATGAATCCGCAGAGCTGGCCGTCTATCTCTTCTACCATGTCAATTTCCTGCTGATCATAGGTCCGCCAGAAATAATTCTTCACTTCCGTCATCCCGTATTTTTGTTTTTTGAGCCTTTCGGAAATCAGATAGTTTTTCCAGAGTTTCTCAGCATCATCCCGGTTTGCAAGAGGACTGAAATTACCCACAATGGCATTGCGCAGGCCATTATCTATGAAATACCAGCTTGAATTCACACTGACTTCTTTTTTCAGGTTTCTTTTGAATCCCTTCAACTGATGGATGATACACAGATCTTGCAGCATATGAAGATATTTCTCAACTGTATATCGGTTCATAGACAGTTTTTTCTCCAGTTCCCGGTAGAAGATCTCCTGACCGGTCAGGTAGCTGATCAGGCGCAGGAGATGGATTACTTTCTTCATTTTGTTTTTGTTGCCGGTGGTCAGGATGTCCCGGAGCAGGTAGATATCGAAAAGTTCATTCAGATAAAGTTGTTTCTCGATTTTGCTAAAAATCTCTAGTATTTGGGGATAATTTCCGTAAATAAGCCTTTGTTCCAAATGGTTGAGTCTTTCAATTCCCCAGTTTACCTGCTGACATTCTTTGTGATTAAGGGGAAGGAGAACGTGATCCGATCGCATGTTATCCAGGCCGGGTAGGTTGGGTTTGAAAATGGTGGTAATGATTATTTTCAGGGCAGGAATGGTATTTTTGAGGAGTTGCAGAACCTCTTCAAGATAGGGTATAAACTGGGCATTATCAATAAGAAGAATGTGTTTGTTGCTTATTTTTTCCTTGTATTTTTGAGTGTCTCTTTCCAGAAGGAATTTTTGACTCTGCTGTTCTTCCGCATCTAAATAAAGACATATTCCCTCATAATAGGATGATATGTTTTTCATTAAATGCGTTTTGCCTACTCCCTGCGGACCCGAAATAATGAGAATTTTGCCGGTATTGATCCTGGTTAGAAGAACCGACTGTAGCTCCCGTTCAATTGGTTTCATGATTTTAAGATATTAGCACTGTGGAAAATTAAAGAAAAATGATTACATTTTCCATTAATTTTCATTTTTTTCATTCTTTTTTTTATACAGGTAACAACCCAGCTTATTCGGATGATCAAGTAATAAGCTGCTGCTTTTTTCTTTTCTAAGTTCCCACATCATGGCAAAATCACCTCCGGCAGCAAAGGAAAAAAATATCCCCAGCAACAAAAATCCCATGCTGCCCTGTAATAAAGCGATGATCAGAGGAAGGAGCCCCTGTAAAAGACCGGGCATGAAACCACCTGCAAGGTAATGATTTCTTTTTAGTGGTTCCTTGCAGTGGCAATAGGGTGTGAGCATCCTAAGCCATATTCCGAAGCGGATAGATCTGAACCCCTTTTTACAGAAGATAGCCCATACAATGCCGTGCAGCAATTCATGCAAAACGATACCTACCAAAACAATGGCCACGACAATAAGGGGGTTGTCGGGAAAAGCATTCCTGAATGATTTGAAGTTGAACATTCCGGGCCAAAGAATAAAGAAAAGAATGAGCGATAGAAATATTATGGGAACGGTTATCCGCAGGGCCTTCCGGCCGATTTCCTCTACGTTGATCGTTATTTCCTGCCTGGTATAGTGGTCCGGGTCTGTCATAAATATCGTTTTTTCTGTGGTAAAAATAAAGATTTGAAACCAGGTATACAAGGTAACGCCGTTAATTCGGCAATAGTATGGGAAATATGGCAGGGTTTGGTATTTATTTTACGCCTTTTCCACCGGCACGAAAAACACATTCCCATTATCGTGAAATATATTCACCCGGATGTTGTAAAGGTTCTCGATGTTTTCTCTGGTGAGTATCTCTTTACCACCACTGGCGAATATTTTTCCTTCCTTAAGCATAATGAAGGTGGAGCAATACTGGGCGGCCAGGTTGAGGTCGTGAATGGCCACCAAGGTGGTGATGTTTTCCCTGGTTACGTTTTGCAGCAACTGCAGTACTTCGAGCTGATGCCTCAGGTCGAGATTTGCTGTAGGTTCGTCGAGCAGCAGTATGTTGGGCTGCTGGGCCAATGCCCGTGCTATGAATACCCTTTGCCGCTGCCCTCCGCTGAGCTTGTTCACATCCTTCATGGCAATATCTTCCATATCGAGCTGTCTGAGGATCCGGGCGGTGATATTTCTGTCCTCTTCTTTGATTCTCCAGCCGATATAAGGTTTGCGCCCCATCAGAACCGTGTCGAAAACGGTGGCGGGAGGAGTGTTCCGGGCTTCCTGGGGTACATATCCAAAGGTCCTGGCCCTTGTGTGTCTGTTAAAATGATAGATGTTCTCATTTTCAACGAACACCGTGCCTTTCTTAGGTTTTAGGATTCCATCGATGCATCGCAGCAAGGTACTTTTGCCCGAACCATTCGGACCTACGATGGCTGCAAAGTCTCCCTCGGGGATTTCCCTGTTGACATTTTCCAGTACCGGCCATCCGTTGTAGCTGAATGTGATGTTGTCTATCGTGAGTTTCATAGTTACATTTTTGTTTTTCACCAATATCCTTTTCCTATTCCTCTGATCAACAGATACAGGAAGAGCGGAGCTCCCAGGAATGAAGTAAGTATTCCCACCGGCAGCACCACCGGAGCGATAACGGTGCGGGCCACCGTGTCGGAGATAAGCAGGAACATACCGCCGAAAAGGGCGGAGGCGGGTATCAAAAAACGTTCATCGCCACCAATTACCCTACGGACAATATGAGGAACCACCAGCCCGACAAAGGCAATGATTCCGAAGAACGATACAGTCACCGCTGTTGCCAGCGAAGCGGTTACCATGCCTGTCAGGCGTGTTCGCTGTACGTGTACGCCGAGGCTTTTGGCCATCTCGTCGCCGGCATCCAGGGCATTGTAATTCCACCGGTTTCTCAGAAAGATCACCATGGCTATCAATACAACCGCTAGAAGGATCATGAAGTCTCTCCATGAGGATCTTCCGATATCGCCAAAGGTCCAGAAGACGATTGAAGAGATTTCGATGTCATCTGCAAAATATTGTAGTGCTGTAATTCCTGCCGAGAATAACGAACCCAGAATGATGCCCGTGAGGATCATTACTTCCGGTGTGGCTCCCTTGAACCTGGCCAGCAGAAAGATGATCAACGTACTGACCATACTCCAGAGGAAGGCTGATATGGTAACACTATAGGGATTGTTCAGCATTACGGTTTCGGTATTTCCGCTCTGGCTGGTTCCTGCTGAAAAGACAATAACGGCAAAAGCTGCACCAAAGGCGGCGGCATTGGAGACACCCAGTGTAAAGGGTGAACCCAGCGGATTCCTCAGAATGGTCTGCATGGCTGCCCCGGATACGGCAAGAGCTGTACCGGCCAGAATGGCTGAGAGTACACGGGGTAACCGGATGTTGACAATGACCTGATGCTGCATCTCGGTCCCCCTGGCAGCGATAACGTTGAGTATGTCATTTAGTCCAATGTTTGCGGAACCCAGAGTAATGCCGGCAATTGCAAAGAGAATGAGCAATACAAAAATGAGAAACAGAAAGGCATATTTTCTTCCCTGGTAGCTCCTGTAACTTGTTTCAATGGTTTCCATCAGTCGTTTTTACTTTTATGCTTTATTCCCTGTGGTTTTGCTCAATTAGTTCCGCAGTCTTCAGCCTTGAATACCCCCCGTATTGTTCTTTCATTTTATTATAGACACCATGGCCCAGAAAATGTTTGTAGATGGAATCGGTTTTTGCAATGATGTCGGTATTCTGAAATTTATCCGGATACAAGACGGAGGCTACATACCACGAATTAGCAAGTACCGTGGCATAATTGGTGCTGTACCAGTTGTAGGGATGCACCCCGTATATCTTTTGTTTCCGGAAAGCCGGAACCTTTTCAAAAGCCGCCCCGTGGTTTTTGAGGTCCTGTTTAACCAGATCCAGTCCGGCAAGGTCAATGAATAACAGTTCGGGTTTCCATACCAGAATCTGCTCAATATCCAGAAATACACCCTCATTGTTGGCATGATTGTTTTTGAGCGTGGAAGCTACATTTCTGGTATTGGTAAACTCAAAAGGTTCATAGTAGGGTGAAGTTGAATTTATGCCATGTAGTCCTCTGTGTGATACGCCCCCGATATACACTTTAGGCTTCCTCTCCTTCGGAATGTTGCCTGTCAATTGGTTCAACGTGTCGATTGTGTTTTGGTAATAGCGGATGAGGGATTCCGCCCTTTCATTTTTGCCGAGCACATTTCCCATCATGTTAAGTGCATTTTCAAGCACCTTCCATTCACTGCTTTCGTTGACGTATTTGAGGGCAATGACAGGTATATTGGTTTTTCTTTGTAATTTATCCGCCTCGCTTTTTGTAGTGTAAGTTTTGAAGATCACATCCGG
>JBNJFN010000280.1:0-4791 GCA_051746885.1 Bacteroidota bacterium
TAGAAGATGGTATCAAGGTTGCGTATTCACCATTCACTACACGTAACTCATCCCTTCTTCCTCACCCCTCTTAAGCTGCTTCCTCGTCTTTGGTGAAAATAATTGAACCACAATAGGCACATAAGAAATATAATGCCGGCCCTACGGGCCTTGTGTAATGCAGGGGCTTCATTTTCTACCATAGTGCCGTCGCTACGCGACTTTTGTTTTGCGGATCGCTCGCCTCCTCGTTTTTCCGCCCTCGTTCTTTCGTGCTGTCGAATTGTCGTACACTCGTTGCCTATTATAGTTGCAAGGTTCCGACCTCCGACCTCTGACCTCCGACCTCTAATTCATAAAAAAACCGCCAGCCATAAATTATGCCGGCGGCTTTTATCTTGTGTTTTTCCGAATATTCAGACAGGTTCTGAGGTTATTTCACTTTTATTTCCTTTGAATTTTCCCATAGCCCGTGGATGTTGCAATAGGATGTGGCTATCAGTGTGCCGGATTGGCTGGTTTTGAATTCGGAAACCACCGAGTGGTTGGTATAAACCGGACCCTGATTCGCACCATCAACTGATTCGCCGTGAGCTGCAAATTCAAAAGAACCTATGTGAAAGGCGAATTTTGAACCCTCGGGTTTAAAGTAAAGCTGTATCCACCGGATATGGTGTTCAGTGGTATTCGGATGGGCAATTTCTTTGCCCAAAGATGCCTTTACCTGGAACATTTCACTAGCTTTCACTTCATCCGGGCATTCAATTGCCGGTACATGCTTTTCTTCTTTCCAGTTTGCGGTTTGAAACATTTCTCCTATAGTTGCCATAATTAACTCCTTTTTTGTTTGATATTAGAATGGTAAATGATATTCATTTCAAATATATTTAAAATTTAGCAGAAACGAAAGATTTTTCCCGGTTCATTCTCAGTAATATTAATTTTTACCGGGTTTAAATAATGAAATTTAAGCAGTAAGAGCAAGCTGTTGGATTTGGTCAAAAATATCTTTATGTTTCCTTACGTTTTAGTATTAACCAGTTTATCAGAAGGATTCGATATTTAGAACAAAATATGGTATATTTGCAAAAAAGAAGAAATGTGGTATGAGCAAAAAGGATAAGGACAAAACCAACGAACCGTTATCCGACTACGGTGAGCCTGCTTCATTCACTCAGGTCTGGAAAATGTTCCAGGAAACCGATAAGATGTTTAAGGAGACTGAAAAAAGATTTCAGCAGACCAATCAAATGTTTAAGGAGTCTGAAAAGCGTTTAGACAAAAAGTCTCAGGAAACCGAACGCAAAATTGATAAGCTGGCGAAACTTTATGGGGGTGTTTCCGAGAATAGTAAGGATTTTGCCGAAGAATTTTTTAGACGAGGCCTGGAATCCCGGAATGCCATTTTTGGGATTGAATATAACGAAGTGGATCATCTCGCGAGGAGATCCAAAAAATTACAGGGAGAATATGACATTGTCCTTCATAATAAGGAGTATATCATTGTTATCGAAGTGAAATACAAACTCCATCCCGATGATGTTGAGGACTTTGTTAACCGGAAACTGTCCAAATTTAAATTATTATTTACTGAATATGGAGATAAAAAGCTCATTGGAGCGGTTGCAGGCATGAGTATTCCTTCAGACAGCTATGAACTGGCCGAAAGACATGGGCTATTGGTGTTGACCCAGTCTGGCGAAAATATTACTGTTATGAACCCGGAAGGATTTAATTGGAATACTTTTTAAACCAATATACCAGAGCTATGGCAATCCAAGGAAGTAAACGCCTTCATTCCTCCCGCAGGAATTTTCTGAAACGCATCGGCGGATTGGCATTATTTCTTTTGCCCTTTAGCCGGTTTATTTCTTTTTCCGGGAACTCCCAAGCATCCGGTTATCCTGTAAAATCTTCCGGTAATGTGACTTCATTGCTATCATCTCCTTTCCGTGAGTCATCCTTCGAACCCCGGTATCTGGAGTTGCACCGCACGGGAGAGTTGAAGCGCAGGGGCGAAATCTTGTGGGAGATGATGAACATTTGTGATCTGTGCCCGAGAGAATGCGAAAACAACCGCCTGGATGGCCAGAAAGGCGATTGCGGTTCCACTTCCCAATTGGTGATTTCTTCATTCCATCCCCATTTCGGGGAAGAAGAGCCGCTGGTAGGTGAGGGGGGCTCGGGAACGATTTTTATGACCCACTGTAGTCTCCGATGTGTGTACTGCATCAACTGGGAGATAAGCATGGGAGGCAGAGGTAAGGAACGAAGCATTGATGATCTGGCTGGTATGATGATTAGATTGCAGGAAATAGGCTGTAACAACATCAACGTGGTTACTCCCACGCATTATTCACCGCATATTCTGCTGGCACTGGACAAGGCTGCCGGAAAAGGTTTACGTCTGCCCCTCGTATATAACACCAGTGGATACGAAAAGGTGGAGGTATTGAAGCTTCTTGATGGCATTGTAGACATTTACATGCCTGATTTCAAGTATTTTCGTAGTAGCATGGCCGCCAAATATTCATCGGGAGCACGCAAGTATCCGGAAATGGCAAAAGCTGCTCTTTTAGAAATGCATCGTCAGGTTGGAGTAGCCAAACCTGCAGATGACGGACTAATGTATAAGGGTCTGATGATCCGGCATCTTGTTCTTCCCAATGATGTAAGCGGAACAAAGAAAGTTATTGAATGGGTTGCTGATAATCTGCCCAAAGAAACTTTTTTTCATTTGATGGCACAGTACCAACCTACTTATGAGGCTGATGAATATTCTCAGATCAACCGGCGAATTACCAGGCGGGAGTACCGGGAAGCCGTCAAGCATGCCCATAGAATGGGATTGAGCAATGTGAATGTGCAGAATGTCTGAATAAGAACAGAGGAAGATAAAAAATACCAATTATCAATTCCCAAATAACAAATAATTTCAAATAACCAATTTCAAATGATCCAAACCGGATTAGCCGAAGTTTGGTATTTTGAATATTTAAAAATTGGATTCCCCGCCTGCCGTCGGGGCAGGTATTTGGAATTTGGGATTTGATAATTGGTGCTTCATCATATTAACTTACTTTCCTGTTAAACTGGGTTATAGATGTTCCTTTTCTATAAAGCCAGAAAACACTCCTTTAGTGTTCATGCGAGTGAAAGTAGGAATCTTCAAATTCATCTATCGTATCCCGCATCTTGTCAATAAACGTCAGATCAGTGGTCTGTTTGGCTTGCATGGCATAAACCAGCATTTCATGCAGCAATTTTAGATGGGTTACATACTTTTCGTAGGCTTCCTCGTTAGAGGGTTCCACTGGCTTGATCCTTTGATGCAGGAAATACTGACTTACAATGTCCTGTATCTTCTTGGCATGCTCATCTTTATTCGTAATCCATCTGACCAGTTGATTGTAATTTTTATCACCTTGGTCTGAAAGCGTTTTAATTTGATTCATTGACTTTTCAATGGTCCTGATGTGCTCTTCTATTTGTTCAATGCGCAGTGAATCGCCATAAATGCCACAGGGAATTTCACAGTGTGCATATGAGGATTTCGCCTGTGTCATAAATAAGATGGCTGTAAACATGATTGATAAAACAATACTTTTTGTCTTCATAATTTGATCTTTTTAAGATTAAACAAGATTTTCAAATACCATAACAACTTATTAGGAAAAAGGTTTGATGAACGATGAAATTTTTCGTCACAAGCGTAGTCTGTAAACTCCAAGAGACAAGAAGTGGTGAAGATTTAGCCCGAATAATTCTTATTCCTATCTCCGATAGCGACTAAGATTCACTAAAATTTTTGTGCGTAAAGAGCTTTTTCAGTTCAGGGGGGCTTTATGAATGATCGAGTGACAGGAAGCAAGAGCTTACATATTATATATAAAGGTGAGAATTATCCAAAAAAAAGCTGTCTGGCAAAATGCCGGACAGCTCTTTTTGGATAGGTTGATCAGATATTTTTATTCGGAGTAATCGGCCCTTACATAGTCGGCATTCATTAGAAAATCATGGCATTTTTCCACGCTCACGATGGGTTCGAAATTGTATTTTTCAATTTCTACAACCTGATACTGCATACCTGACTGATCGGCATATTGGAAGTATCGTTCAAAGTCCATCATACCACTGGCCCCTAATTCAGCTTCATCTTTGACATGCCAGAGGGTGAATCTTCCGGGATACTCTTCGAAATAACTAACCGGATCGGCCTCTCCTTCAACAGCCCAGTATAAATCGATCTGGAAAAAAACTTTTTCCGGATCGGTATTCTCCAGCATATAGTCATAAACGGTATTTCCCTCCAACTCGGTTGTAAATTCCTGGTCGTGATTGTGATAACCAAACTGGATACCGGCTTCCTGACATTTCTCTCCTACTTCGTTGAAATATTCAACATAGCGCTGTAGGCCTTCGAGGCTATTGTAGGCTTTTTCACCCATAGAAGGCTGTACAATATATTTTGCCCCGACTTCTTTGTGAGCCTGAATACATTGATCCCACCATTCCATGGCTTCTTCCCGCTCAGAGGAATCGGGAAGCGGCCTTCCGGTATGGGAACTGAGAATATCCATACCCGCGTTGTTTACTACTTTTTTAAATTCTGCCGGTTCCATTCCGTAAAATTTCCCATCATTGTAACCGGCCGGCTCCACAAAGGTATACCCAATATCGCCCACTTGCTTAATGGTTTCTTTGGGTTCTTCTCCCATGGCCTCCCGGAGGGAATACAACTGAATTCCGATTTCTTTTTCCTGTGTTTGTTGGGTGCAGGAACTTAACGAGCTAAGCAAGAATACTGCTACC
>JBNJFN010000281.1:0-4785 GCA_051746885.1 Bacteroidota bacterium
CTGCCTTCAACACCTGTATCAATCAAAACCGAAGAACTGCCGTTTCTTATCAGATACACATTGGTATTTCCGGCAATAATTTTAACAATTGGATTATCAGAAGTATTCATAACATCAAAAGTTTATATGGAAAATTTACTATCTCAGATTACGGTCAATGGTTCCGTCGGGCAACATATTATCAGGATGGGGAATATTATTCTCCTCCATTCTATAGCGCTCACACGACTCCCAGTCTCCTTTGCAATAACGGTCAATCCAGTACTTCGACAATTTGCCCCGGTCATAGAAGTATTTCATGGGACACACCTGGTGCCATTTACAGGTTTGACTCACAACAAAAAGCTTGTGGTAATTTTTTGCCAGTATTTCAAAATTGGTGCTCTCATGCACAACTGTCGCAGGATGACGGAGGGGTAAAATTTTATATTTCCCTGCAACAATCAACTTACCAAATAGTCCGGGAAAGCTATAGCGGTTGGGAATTTCCAGATCATACTTTTTCAGAAGATGCTTTGTAGGATGGTAGCCCAGAGGCACAAGCACTTCCGGGCTGACCCACTCAATCTCCTGATCAAGATAAACGTTGCATGTATCGATTTCATCCTGCCGGGGTTTCCGGCAGTTGGGGAGAAAACACTTCAACAGATTGGTCATATACAATTCATCCCTTTTCAACCCTACGCGGGCGAAAAGTTGATTCAGCACTTCACCTGACGGCCCCAGAAACATCTTTCCCTGTTGATTTTCCTCTCTGCCCGGTGCCTGGCCTATTATCATAACACGAGACTTCGGATCGCCCTCAGGGGGAACAGCCTGTTCCCTTGATTCAGACAACCGGCAAAGATGACATGTCCTGACTTTCTTCTTTAACTCCTGAATATTTCCCTCTGCCGTTTTCAATATTGTATTGTATTTATTTATCAAATTTAGTAATAAATCAAAAGTATGAACCAACATATTTTATATTTTTATCCCGGAGTTAATGATTGTTATTTTCCATTATTTATAAAACTTATGCTCGAGAAAATCAACACCTTTTTTAATGAGACGCTATGGGGTATCCGGCTGAATAAAGTAACAGGAAGGCAAAGAATATGGTTTAGACTCCTTCGCATCATTGCATTGGCGATAAGGGGTTTTCGTGAAGATAAAGTAGGCCTGAGGGCCTCTGCACTTACAGTATTTACATTATTGGCGGCAGTTCCGGTGGTGGCTATGGCTTTCGGGATTGCCAAGGGTTTTGGATTAAAAGAGTATCTGGAAAGGCAACTTCTTGCCAATTTTGCAGGACAAGAAGAAGTGCTGGATTGGATCATACAGTTTGCCAATTCATTTCTTGAACATACCAGGGGAGGCCTCATCGCGGGAATAGGCCTGGTCATTTTGTTGTGGTCGATATTGAAAGTATTTTCCAACATTGAAAGTTCTTTTAATGCCATCTGGCATATACACAAATCCCGAAGCTGGCTCAGAAAGTTTAGTGACTATTTCTCCCTGATTCTCATTGCTCCTATTCTTGCCATCATATCCAGCAGTTCGGCGGTTTTTATCTCAACACAGATTGAACACATTGCATCTGAAATTGATTTGCTGGGTTTCATAGCTCCCGTCATCTTCTTCCTGATCAGACTGATCCCTTATGTACTGATATGGTTCCTTTTTACTTTTCTTTATATGTTCATGCCCAACACCAAAGTCAAATTCAGATCTGCCCTGATAGGTGGAATAGTTGCAGGTACAGCTTTTGTAATTGTTCAGTGGTTGTACATCTATTTTCAAATCGGTGTATCAAGATACAACGCCATATACGGAAGCTTTGCCGCTTTACCCCTTTTTATTATATGGCTTCAGATAAGCTGGCTGATCGTCCTCTTTGGTGCCGAAATAGCTTTCTCCGATCAAAACATGCAACAGTATGAATTTGAAACGGATGTTGACAATATCAGCATATACAGCAAAAACATTCTGGCACTGATGATCGCCCATTTGCTGGTGAAAAATTTTATGAAGGCAGAATCTCCACTAACTGCTGAAGAAATAAGTCATCAATTAAAAATACCCATCAGGCTTGTCCGTAAAATACTTCATGAGCTGGTGGAATGCAAAATCGTCTCGGAAAGTGTAAGCCCCAACACCAAGGAAAGAGCTTATCAACCGGGCCAGGATGCCGATAATCTTTCAATAGCTTACATTTTAGAGCAACTGGAACATAATGGGAAAGACAAAATCATGTCGATAGAAGGGAAATCTCAGGAAAAAATAAAAAACATTGTCGATAATTTTAAAACCACCATCAAAAATACAGAAGCCACCACATTACTGAAAAAAATATAGCTTTACCGCTTTTTCTGTTTTTCATAGTATGCTTCGGCAGTCTCTTGCAACTCCCTGTACCAATCTTCGCCGTATTTGCGTATCAGGGCGTCCTTTACGAAGCGATAAACCGGTATCCCCTTCTGCCTTCCATGGCGCTGAGCAGAACGGCAGATATCCCATTCATGATAATTAAGCGCTTCCAGGTTATCCATATTCTTTACCCTGATGGGATAAAGATGGCAGGATATGGGTTTTCGGAAGTGCACCCGATTGTCAAAATAAGCATTTTCTATGGCGCATTTGGCAATACCGTCCTCAAAAACAGCATACGCACACTCTTCTGTCTTAACAAGGGGTGTAACAAGGTCGCCCTCATGATCAGTCACAACGGGACCTTGCACTTCAATTGCCTGCTCACCTTCCAGACATAGATAAGTCTTTATTTTGGGCAGAATCTCTGCAAGCACTTTGGCCTCTTCTTTTTCAACAGGTGCACCGGCAACACCCTCCACACAGCATTTCCCCTTACATTTTGCAAGATTGCACAGGAATTTCCGTTCAAAGAGATCGAGGCTTACCAGTGTATTGCCTATTAGCACCATATTATAAATAAAGATTATAAATTAATAACCAAATCACAAATACCAAATAACAAACAAGTTCCAATTACCAATGATCCAATTACCAAAACCTGAGCGGATAAGTTTGGAATTTGGAGTATTGAATATTGATGATTATTTGATATTTGTGATTTGAAAATTGGAATTTTTCCATGTGATAACTCTAAATCAGTATATAAGACATCGCCCCGTCATCTCTTCTGGCTGTTGTATATTCATCAGCTTAAGAAGAGAGGGAACCACATCAGCCAAAATTCCTTCCTTCACAGAATGCTGGTCTTTGGAAACCAGAATGAAAGGCACAGGATTGGTTGAATGCGCCGTATTGGGACTGCCATCTTCATTTACTGCATTATCTGCATTGCCATGGTCCGCTATTATGATGGCCTCATAACCATTTTCTTTTGCTGTTTCCACCACATCTTTCAGGCAGCTGTCCACCGCTTCAATGGCCTGACGTATGGCTTCATAAACACCGGTGTGACCCACCATATCACCATTGGCAAAATTCAGGCAGATAAAATCCATCTCCTGCTTCTTCATTTCTTCTACCACTGCATCTTTTACCTTATAAGCGCTCATCTCAGGTTTTTCATCATATGTTTTTACTTCCTGGGGTGAATTGATCAGTATGCGCTTCTCATTATCGAATTCTTTTTCCCTTCCGCCGGAAAAAAAGAAGGTGACATGAGCATATTTTTCTGTTTCGGCAATCCTCAGTTGTTTCTTATTGTTTTTGGCCACTACCTCGCCCATGGTATTCACAATATCTTCTTTCTCATAAATAATCTTAACCCCTTTGAAAGTTTTGTCATAATTGGTCATGGTAAGATAGTACAGCGGCAGGATTTGCATGCCGTGTTCGGGCATATCCTGCTGAGTAAGCACCTGTGTGATCTCCCGCAGACGATCGGTACGGAAATTGAAACAGATCACCACATCATTTTCCCGGATGGTTCCTACGGGTTGATCATCCTCATCGGTAACGACTATGGGTTTGATAAACTCATCAGTTAATCCGTTGTCATAGGATTCCTGAATGGCCTGGGCCACATCCTTAGTCTGCTTTCCTTTTCCATGGACAAAAAGGTCATAGGCCTCTTTGATACGGTCCCAACGCTTATCGCGGTCCATGCCGTAAAATCTGCCTACCAGGGAAGCGATCTGACCATTGGATTGTTTCAGGTGATCCTGAAGATTCCGGATATAACCTTTTCCACTGTAAGGATCGGTATCTCTACCATCGGTTAAAGCATGGATATACACCTTATCGAGACCGTAATCTCCGGTCATATCCGCAAGTTTATAAAGATGTTTTTCGGAACTATGGACACCCCCATCTGAAACCAATCCTATGAAATGAACCCCTGCATTGTTCTCTTTGGCATACTGAAAAGCATCGTTCAATACCTGGTTCTGATCAAAAGTGCCGTCTTCTATTGCTTTATTGATGCGAACCAAATCCTGATAGACAATTCTTCCTGCACCAATATTCAGGTGACCGACTTCAGAATTGCCCATCTGTCCATCCGGCAATCCCACGTTCTCACCGGATGCATGCAACCTGGAATTGGGATATTTTTCCATCAGGCTGTCCATGTAAGGCGTATTGGCCACATGAATAACGTTTCGTTCACTTTCTTCTCCCAGGCCCCAGCCGTCAAGGATAATCAATATGGATTTATTGTTATGGCTCATAGTGCTTCAATTTTTATTATGTTTCAGAAATTAAAAAATTCTCAATCAATTCGAATAAAAGCTCAAAAATACAAAAAAACATTAGGAAGAGAATAATAAAAAAAATCACCGATCAATGTTTTGACCGATGATTCAATGAAAACAAGGT
>JBNJFN010000282.1:0-4778 GCA_051746885.1 Bacteroidota bacterium
CGTGATGAGATTCAATCGTTCATCCACAGATTTGATTCTTCCATTTCCGGTGAAAAAGACCAGCAGGTACGACTGAACGGTTATCGGTTCTTGTATATGTTGTCCCGCGAATATCCAGGTTTTCGTTCTGATGTCGTTGATATTCTTGTTTTATCGGGGCTATCAGACAACGACCCTGGCAACCGGAAAAGTGTTTGTGGTTATCTTGAAGACTTTCCGAAAGAAAACTTTTCAATTTCCGCTCGCAATCGCATTTCCTCTCATGCCATTGAAATGGAAGCCCCTTTTAAAGAAATTGTCAGGCTCTCAGCAAGGCTGGGCATCAAAGACCTTGCCTCGCATTATAATCACTTGCTGATTACCGGGTCCGTTGATTCTTCCACGCGTTGGACCCTCAACGTGGCCCTGGGCCGGTTGGGTGATGAAAAATCGGCCCGCTGGTGTGTTGACCAGGTCCGGCAAATGGGATTGAACGATCAGGTGGTGCATCACCTCGCGCCCGACCTTGCCTTCATGCGCTGCAAGCCTGCCATGGATTATTTGCTTTCGGCCATTTGTCGCGATCAGCAAAATTGCTCATCTCCCAATCCCGACAGCAATGCCAAAATCAATTGTGCCTATCGTTTAATGGAAGTGGTAGCCCCTGCCATTAAAGGATTTCCCGTCCAGACGGATGAAGGGGGCAATCTGCAGACCAACGATTATCCCCGTGCCCTGGAAAAAGTAAGGGCCTGGATCTATGAGCATTCTTCCGATTATGAAATAAGAGAGATTTAAATAATTTTTGCTTAACCAACCATCCCTAAAAATGCCTCTTTTCCGTCAATTTCTCAGGACTGGTGTTTATTGTTCTGTCATCTTAATTCTTGCCTCCTTTTCTTCCGGTGAAACGTCCATGAGAAAAGGAGTTTCAAAAAGTGAAGAAAACATTCATGAAATCAAGGTCCATTCGACTAATGAGTTAAATGAATTATCTTCAGAAGAATACGAAAAAGGAAGTGTACGCGAATTTGATGATGTTCACATAAATCCTGAACCAGTGGAGGGTGGAATGAACATGAATCATGCTCCCCCTGAAAACTCTGAAAACGAAGATCAGTTCGATGCCATTATTGAGAAAGTCAAACAGGAAGGCCGGTTTGTTGAAGAGCTGGATTCCTCGTCATTTTTCACCCTTCCTGTGGGAATGTCAGTGGCAGATGGTGCTTTTTCACTTATTGTCTATGAATCTCGTGTCTATCCTGATCATGCGCTCTTTAATGCTTTCCTGGAGATCACGAACCCGTTGGATGGACAAAAAATCCGGTTTCATGCCAGAGATGTCCGGTATTCTTTTTCGGGAGGAGTGGAAAGCTTCCGATTGGAATTGATGAATCCGGTGATCACCGGATTGTTTAAAGGAGCCTCCTTGAAATGGAAAGAAGGTAGTTATGCAGAATGGGGATGTGATGGGTTGGACCATGTCGGCCTTAACGGAAATTTGGCCCTGGACAGTTCCAAATTTGTGAAAGTTGATCGTTATAGCGGGGAAGAACAAGGGCCCATAAATGTTGAATTTTTTACCTCCTTTTCCGATTTAAATGATATAATACTCGACATATCTGTTCCTACCTTCAAAATCAAAGGTTTTGATGAAGTTTATTTTCAATTCAACAATGCCTTGCTCGATTGTAGTGATCGAAGGAACTCTCCGAACTTTACATTACCTCCTGAATATCCCGGCGGTTTTGAAGGAGAAAAGGAAGCATTATGGCGTGGCATATTTGTCAATGAAGCCACCGTTTTTCTTTCTTCCAAATTTAAGAACGAAGAACAGGGAACACCTGTTTCTTTCACTGCTGATAATCTTTTGATCGATGATAACGGTTTTACCGGTGTGATGACTGCCAGGGGAATATTGTCTTCGGATTCGGGGGCTATTGGAAACTGGCCTTTTTCCATTGATGAATTGAGTCTTGGCTTTATGACCGGGTCGTTTGAGTCGTTTGCTTTTAGTGGCGACTTACAATTGCCCGGCAGTGATACCTCTATAGATTATGATGCTTTCCTGGATCAAGATGATTCCTATCATTTCGGGGTTTCTCCCGCGGAAAATGTGGATTTTAATGCCTTTTCTGCCACGCTTGAGCTTTATTCCAGTTCCCGCATTGATGTGTTTGTGGACGATGGAAAATTCAAGCCAACCGCGATGCTTGACGGGAATATGACCTTTACTTGCGGAAGCCCAAAGGATGCGGATAACAAAAAGGTCTCTGTTCCCGGTGTGGAATTTCAGGGCATGCGAATATCCGCTGTTTCTCCGCAATTTGACGTCGAATATTTGGGTGTGGATGGGATAGGAACCAGTTCGCTGGCCCAATTTCCTCTTACCATTAATAACATTGCTTATCGTAAACAAGGAAAACTATCTGGTTTTGCTTTTGATGTAAAGGCCAATTTGTCGCCAGTGGACGGGTGTGCCATTAAAGGCGAAGGAGATTTTAAGGTGTTGGCAGACCTTTCGGGGGAGAAGTGGCAATATAAGAGGTTGGATGTTGGTGGCTTTGCAGTTGATAGCAAGAAAAAAGGAGCATTCAGTTTTCATGGTTCACTTGAATTATTTGATGACGATCCAACTTATGGCGATGGTTTTTATGGAAGAATAGAAGCTTCGTTTGGTGGCACGATTGACAGTGAGGGAGATGCGGATAACAGTGAAGGAAGCCCATCAATCCAGGTTGCCGGCATGTTTGGACGAGGCGATTACGGACGTTACTACTTTGTGGATGCTTTCGTGGCACTAGGGAAAAATGCCGGAATTCCGGCCGGTCCGTTTATTATAAATGGTTTTGGGGGTGGTTTGAGTTATGGGATGAAACGGACATCAGGGGAAGGCGCATCGGGAGGGGCTTCTGTTACCTCTTTATCCGGGGTCCGGTATCTTCCTGACAGACATTCGGGGCTTAGCATCAGTGCAGCCTTGCAGGCAGGTATAGTGAATGAATCCATGCTTAAGAGTAAATTGCATTTCGGGATAAACTTCAGTCGTCATGGCGGAATCGAGAAAGTCCGTTTCAAAGGAGAGGCTATCATGTTGGGATCCATACCAGGATTGTCTGCCGATGAAATGAAAGCCCTGAGTGGAAAGGTTGCCGGTGGAGGAGATGTGGCATTGGGAACGACTCCCCCGATGAAAGCGGAAGTCAGAATTCTTAAGGATTACAGGAATAATACTTTTGATGCCGACATGGAGGTATGGTTGAATATTGCCGGCGCCATTAGGGGAGTAGGAAGGAACAATCGTGCCGGATGGGGTACATTTCACCATGAACCTGGAGAATGGCATCTTTATGTGGGAACACCTACTGACCCAGTTGGCTTAGAATTTATCGGTCTCGCTGAAAGCCGGAGTTATTTTATGGCCGGACATGACCTTCCTTCGGCCATGCTGATGAATGATAAAGTTCTGGATATCCTGGACATGAGTCAGCAGGATTTCAACGGGCAGAGAGAAGAGAATGATTTGATAAAGGGTGATGGGCTCGCTTTCGGGTCGCACCTGAATATAAGTACAGGTGATATCACCTTTTTGATCTTTTATGGCGCATTTGACCTCGGGGCTGGTTTCGATGCCATGTTGCTTGATTATGGAGAGCATGCGCGGTGTGTAGGTCGAAGTGGTCAACCGGGGATCGATGGTTGGTTTGCCAAAGGGCAGGCTTACGGATATTTTGCGGGAAATATCGGGATCAACGTAAAGGTTTTTGGCGGCAAGAAAAAATTTGACATTCTCAATGTCCAGACAGCCGCAGCCCTCCGCCTTGAAGGACCTAACCCCATGTGGATGAAAGGTGTTGTCGGAGGCAGGTACAAGATCCTTGGTGGAATGGTCAAGGGGAATTGCCGTTTTGAAGTCACGGCAGGAGAAAAGTGTGAGTTGAAAACAGGGCCGGAAGAGTTGTCAGACATGACCATAATAGGGGGGCTTACACCAACCGACGGGGCCGATGATGTGGGCATTTTCACGTTACCTCAGGCTGTCTTTAATATGCCGGTGGACAAGAAACTTAAAATCTCCGAAGATGAAGACCTTACCCGGGAGTTCCGGGTCAATCTTCAGGAATATTCGGTTGCACGGGATGGTGAAACGCAGGAAGGAACCATTGAATGGAATGCTGAGAAAAACACACTGGCATTTACACCCTCAACCATTTTTGATACTCAAGCAGAGTACAAGGTTACGGTCAAGGTGAGTTTCGATGAAAAAATCAATGGCAGATGGCAACAGTATAAAGATGATAACGGGGATCTTTATATCGAGAGTAAGGAAATGACCTTCGAGACAGGAGAATTGCCTGATGAAATCCCGTCTGATTATGTGGATGTGACTTACCCGGTGGACCGGATGACGAATTTTTACCAGGAAGAATACCCCACTGCCTATATTGAATTCAAGTCCGACCTGGCCCCCTTCTTCGAGAATGTCGAGGGATGGGAGCAGAAAGCCCGATGGGTTCCGGTAAATGGCGGAAAACCCATTTATTCAGAGGTTACTTACAATCCTGATGATGCGGAAGTTGTAACCGATGTTCCTTCCGGACTTGCCAATGAAACCATGTATCGTTTCCAGCTTGTAAACATTCCGCTTTCCGACAACAACGAAGTGGACAGGAATGTGTCCGAAGAAGCGGAAAGGGCATTGGCCCAAAATGATAGCTCTTATACGGATGTGACGACCAGGGAAGCTGAAGGCAGTATTTCTGAAAAGGAAGAAAAGGTGTTTTACTCAATTGACTTTA
>JBNJFN010000283.1:0-4777 GCA_051746885.1 Bacteroidota bacterium
CTTATCTTTGTAACCGGGAAAATTCAGAACATCCAATGTTTTGTATTCCTCAAATAAGCGCTGGACAGTATCTTCATCAAAAAGGATGTCCATCCATTGTTGATTGGAGATCCTCATGTGATGACCACACTCAGGACATACTCCCTGATTCCTGTCGATCTTTTTCTTATAGACCATTTTCTTGCAATTCGTACATTGCGAGAAAAGATTATCGGGGATATATGTCTGATATTTGTTTTTACGTGTTTTCAAAAAGTTTTGAATTATTTCCTGAATTTTTGCACTCATAGTTTAAATTTCCTTTCATTTTACTACATGAGTTCCTTTTCAATGAAATTAATAGAATAATTTCCATGGAGAAAGGACTCGGAAGAAAGAATTTTAATCAGAAAATCCTTGTTTGTTTGAATTCCATTGACGTAGAATTCTTCAAGAGCACGCATCATTCTTGCGATTGCTTCTTTTCTTGTATTATCATAGGCAATGACCTTGGCAACCATAGAATCGTAATATGGAGAGATTTTGGCTCCGGGATATATACCGGAATCTATGCGTATACCCGGTCCGGAAGGAAAGACAATGTTGTGGATTGTTCCGGGGGAAGGCATGAAATTTTTGTTTGGATCTTCAGCGTTAATACGGCATTCGATGGCATGGTTATTCCATCGGATTTGGTTTTGTTTCCATCTGAGTTTTTCGCCTGCGGCTACTTGTATTTGCTCTTTGATCAGATCCGTAGAGGTGGTAATTTCAGTGATTGGATGTTCAACCTGGATCCGGGTGTTCATTTCCATGAAAAAGAATTTTCCATGTTCGTATAGAAATTCAACGGTACCAGCATTAGTATAGCCAATTTGTTTGAGTGCCTGGGTTACTTTTGAACCAATGCTCTTTCTTTTGTCCTCATCAATCACAGGGGAAGGAGTTTCTTCGATCACTTTCTGTTTGCGTCGCTGGCTGGAGCAGTCTCTTTCTCCAAGATGAATACAATTTCCGTATTCATCGGCAATAATTTGTATTTCGATATGTTTGGGATTTTCAAAATATTTTTCAACGTAAAGATTGGGATCGTTGAAAGCCAGATCTGCCTCGTAGGAAGCTTCCTGAAAAGATGAAACAAAGGCTTGCTCGTCATTAATTAGTCGGATACCCCTGCCTCCCCCTCCTGCAACGGCTTTTATCAACAATGGAAAACCGATGTGTTTGACCTTTTCGAGGGCATATTCTGCATCGGT
The DNA here is from genome assembly GCA_051746885.1 of Bacteroidota bacterium. Taxonomy (GTDB): domain Bacteria; phylum Bacteroidota; class Bacteroidia; order Bacteroidales; family UBA12077; genus JAGXLC01. The sequence continues at coordinate 1,236 of JBNJFN010000283.1, forward strand.
AAATCCTTCATCGGGGCCCGGAATTACCGGAACACCATGTTTGGACATAAGTTGTTTGGCCAGTGATTTGTTCCCCAGCTTAGAAATGGCATCTGAAGATGGGCCGATGAATTTGATACCAATTTCTTCGCACATATGAGCAAACTCACTATTCTCCGAAAGAAAGCCGAACCCCGGATGGATGGCATCCGCTCCTTTCTGAACGGCAGCAGACAGTATGTTGCTTATGTTTAAATAGCTTTGCCCGGCTTTGGCTGGTCCGATACAGACAGCCTCATCGGCCATCATTACATGCAGTGAATCAGCATCTGCTTCGGAAAATACGGCGACGGTATCAACACCCAATTCTTTACTGGCTCTGATAACCCTGACTGCTATTTCTCCCCTGTTGGCTATTAATATTTTGTTGAACATATTTTTTTATTCTAATCTACCAAAAACCGGCTTAATCCAGTTTAATCTTAAATAATTTTGATCCGTATTCCACCGTTTGTCCATCTTCGGCGATCTCTTCCACTACTTCACCCGTCACTTCGCTTTCAATTTTATTCATTACTTTCATTGCTTCAATGATACAAAGGGTATCGCCCTCCTTCACTTTATCGCCTTTTTTTACATAAACTGGTTTACCGGGAGCCGGTGCTCTGTAGAAAGTACCTATAATGGGCGAAGTAACTGTGAACATATTTTCCTGTTCTTCTTCACCAGGTTGTTCCTCTTTTTCTTCAACCGGTTGTTCGGTCGAAGCACTCTGGTTGGACGCTGTTTTTTCTTCTGCTTCTTTTAGCAGCGACTTCACCTGTTCAGCATCCATGCTCTGCAAGTTGGAAGGTGCTACCGATCCGTTTTTGTTTCTCGAAAGTTCAATTTCCTCATCGCCGGTTTTGTATCTTAAACTGTCGATGGAACTGGATTCAAATTGTTCAATGATTTTTAAGATGTCTTCCAATTTAATATTTTGCATGATCCTCCTCCTCAGTATTAAAAATTTATCAAGGATTTAATTGGTTATATTATGTTTAAAATATATGAATTATTTCCTTGTCTCAAATTTCGTAAAATTTTGGTATTAACCTTTTATAATATATCAAAATTACTCATTGTAACCCGAAAGAAATGAATACATTTTTCTTACTTTAACAAACAACTCTTTATCAATAGAATGCATCGGCTTGTCAGGAAAAAATCGGGTTACAAGTTATGTAATAAAAAGTAAAAATTCAAATATCTGGTAACTATATAATTTCAAACAGTTTTGAAAGAATATTTATAACCCCTATTTTCAGAGATTTCGGTCTTGAATTTTTAATTGTCTAAGACCAATCCCTGTTTTACAAGTAAAACGTTTTTCTGTCATTCATATTTTGGCAATATTTTTCACCTGCATCTCATTATTTATTCGTATTTTTATCAAAAGCATTATTTTTGATCTTCAGAAAAAAAAACACAAAGTGATGAAAGTATTATATTATGATTGCTTTTCCGGAATAAGCGGAGACATGAATCTGGCAGCAATGATTGACCTGGGCGTGGATGAACAATATCTGAAAAACGAACTGTCCAGGCTGGGTTTGACTGAATACCATATTACAATCAGCCGGGATTCACGCCATTCCATTGCGGGCACCCGTGTGGATGTTCTGGAAAATTCAGGGGAACATGGAAGTCATTCCCACGAAGATCATGCCGGTCATTCTGATAATGAGGAACATGACCATAGCCACCATCACTCTCATAATCATGATCATCACCATCATCATACATATGAGGGAGGACATTCGCATGATCACCATGAATACGACGGGGGCAAAGGCCATTCACACAGCCATGCTCATTCTCAAGAGCACCGTAACCTGGAGAATATTTATGCCATTGTGGATAGAAGCGGACTGAGCCAGAATGTTAAGGACATGAGCAAGAAAATGTTTCGGTTGATCGCTGAGGCTGAAGCCAAGGTTCACGGCATCACGGTTGATAAGATCCATTTCCATGAGGTCGGGGCTGTGGATTCTATTGTGGATATTGTCGGGGCAGCGATATGTTTGGATTATCTGAAGGTTGACAAGATCAAAAGTTCAACGGTGGAACTGGGAGGCGGCTTTGTAAAATGCGCACATGGTATGATGCCGGTACCAGCTCCCGCCACGTCCGAAATTTTAAAAAATATACCGGTAAAAACCGGAGCTGTGGATAAGGAGACAACAACGCCCACCGGTGCTGCCATACTTGCAGCCAATGTGGATGAGTTCACCGATGAAACCACCATGGAAGTAGAAAAAATCGGGTATGGCATCGGGCATCGGGAAATGGAAATTCCTAACGTTCTCAGGGTTTACCTGGGTGAAGAAACCGGATACAAAAAGAAAGGTTACCATACCAAAACGGCTGTGGAGATCAGTTGTAATATAGATGATATGAATCCTGAACATTATGATTATGTTATGGATCAACTTTTTTCAGCCGGTGCTGATGAAGTTTATCTCACCTCAGTGATGATGAAGAAGTCAAGACTTGGTTCCAAACTTAGTGTCCTTTGCAATATCGATTATGAGGAGAATATTAATCAAATTCTTTTTAGTCACACCAGTACGCTGGGATTGAGACGAACCTCCGTGCAGAAGGCTGAACTGGAAAGGACTTTTGAGAAACTTCCCACCCGGTACGGAAAGATCAATATTAAGATTGGCTACCTTAATGGTAAGCCTATTAAATATAAACCCGAATACGAAGATTGCCGAATGATCGCAAAGGATCAGGAACTTTCCGTTCAGGAGGTTTCCCATGCTATAATGAACGATATTCGAAGAAATTTGTAGTTATAGTATGAAGATACATGATAAAAAATATCAGGACCTTCAGCGTAATCTGAAACAAGTAGGAAGCCTTGTAGTGGCTTTTTCCGGAGGTGTGGACAGTACGTTTCTGCTGGCTGCGGGCAAAGAGGCACTCGGAAGGAATATACTGGCCATAACGGTTTCCACCCCTTATGTTGCCGGCTGGGAAGAGGAGGAGTCCAAAGAAATCGCGGAAGATCTGGGAGTGGAACAACTTATTCTGAAATATCCTTTGTTTGAAAACATCAAAAACAACCCCCCACAACGTTGTTATCTTTGTAAAAAACAAATTTTTAATGCAATATTGGATGAAGCCGAACAAAGGGGGTATAGTTATGTTGCAGATGGAACTAATGTAGACGATTATCAGGATATCCGACCAGGCATCAGAGCTTTAAGAGAGCTTGAGATAAAGAGTCCTCTGGCTGAAGCCAATTTGGGAAAAGATGATATACGGCGTTTTTCAAAAGCTATGGGCCTGCCAACCTGGGATAAGCCGGCTTATGCCTGTTTGCTTTCCCGTTTGCCCTTCAATACACCAATCAGGCAGGAAGTGCTCGACCGGATCGAGCAAGCCGAACAATTAATAAGAAATGCTGGTTTTCCTGCAGCCCGTGTAAGAACCCATGAGGAGATCGCCAGAATTGAAATTCCGCCGGAAGAGATTCCAAAATTTATGCAAAAATCCTTCGAAAAGGGCCTGCCTCA
>JBNJFN010000284.1:0-4760 GCA_051746885.1 Bacteroidota bacterium
GCCATTTCGGTAATGATTCTGGGAAGAAGCGGTACTCCCAGATTACTCAGTTCATGGGCCAGCCGGTAATTTGTAAGGGCCCTGATACCCGGGTAGCTGAAAATGATCTCTTCAGGGCTTTTGGAGGCAGGATCCCCGTTGTATGTAGCTTGAATATCGCTTTCCAGGTTATTTCTTAATTTAGGGAGTTTTTCTATAAAATGAGCAGTAAGCACTGGTGCCCTGTTTTTGCACTTTTCGCATTCTTCAGACGATTTGTTGGGGCAACCGAAGCAAATACCCCTGCGAATCTGTTCTTCAAGATTTTCATAAAGCCAATCGACATTCCTGCCAATATGGTATTTGAGCGTATGCGTCTGGATCTTGGATTCACCGAAAAAACCGGGGTATAATATGGCCCTGGTGGTTTCAATAATCTCATAAAGGGTAGTGATCGAGGGCATGGGCTTTCCATGCCCGGGCATATAAATCATTTTGTAGAGTGAAGGATCTGATAGCCTATCAATGGTTTTTCCAATGATATTTTTCTGCCTTTCTTTTAGTTCTTCCATTTTATTCTGCATTTGGATTGTATAGTGGAGTGCTCAGATAGCGTTCCCCTGTATCACATATAATGGCTACAATATTTTTATCTTTGTTTTCGGGTCTTTTCCCGATTTCAACAGCAGCATGCACGATAGCTCCCGAGGATATTCCACTGAAGATTCCCTCTCTTGTGGAAAGGGATCGGGCCATTTCCATGGCCTCTTCATTTTCAACTTTAAATACCTCATCAATCACATCCAGGTTCATAATGCTGGGTACAAAGCCGGCCCCAATTCCCTGTATCTTATGTTTTCCCGGTTCTCCGCCCGAGAGGACCGGAGAATCTGCAGGTTCCACTGCAACTATCTGGATATCTTTGTTTTTTTCTTTTAGCACTTCACCAACACCCGTAATGGTACCTCCTGTGCCAACACCGGCGACGAAAATGTCTGTATTTCCGTCCGTGTCATTTAATATTTCCCTGGCTGTGGTATTTCTGTGCATCTCTACATTGGCCGGATTGTCAAATTGCATCGGGATGAAGGCATGCTTGTACTTCTCTTTTAATTGATGGGCTTTCGCTATAGATCCTTTCATACCTTCTTCGGCTGGTGTCAATACAATCTCGGCCCCGAAAGACCTGATAAGATTCCTCCGTTCCACGCTCATACTTTCAGGCATAGTAACAATCAAACGATACCCTCTGACGGCACAAACAATAGCCAGTGCTATCCCGGTATTGCCGCTGGTTGGCTCGATAACCACCGAATCCGGTTTTAATATGCCCCGCTTTTCAGCATCATCAATCATAGCATATCCAAGTCGGTCCTTGACTGAACTGCCAGGATTATAAAATTCCAGTTTGGCAAAAACATTCGATCCAATATTTTCTGTGACTTTGTTAAGTCTTACCAAAGGCGTGTTGCCTATTAATTCTGTTACATCTTTTGCGATTTTCATAAATTGGCAGATTAAGATTTATTCTTCTAATGATTATTGATGCACTTAAAGCCTCGCTTTAGAATCATAACACATTTTATTCCCAAATGTTTTTTGAAATTTTTGCAAATAATTTGTAATATTACCGATATACAATCTTTCATTATAAATGTTGAACACATTAAAAATTTGTATGACAATCGAAACGTTTAAAAAATGAAGCATGAATATGATCCATCTATATATTTATTTATATTAATGAGCTAAAATTATAAAATCCCATACTATGATCGGAAAAAAACAACTACTGATTTTAATGATTTTTTTATTTACGGGTTTAACAGCCTGCAAAACTGTTAGGAATATATCGTCAACATACCGGGATCAACCATTGGTGATTGACGGAAAACTGGATGAGTGGAAACAGGATGCAACCTATGATAGATCTTCCAAATTACACTATGCCGTAACCCATGATAAAGATAATATTTATGTAGGTCTGATGGTTAAGGATGATATTGTTCAGAGGAAGATTCTGATGTTTGGACTGACCTTGTGGATAGATACGACAGGAGGCAAGAAGCAGATGAAGGGAGTGCGCTATCCCATTCCTTCGAAAGAACGGGAGAAGGATGAGAGTAGAAATTTATCAGACAGGGATCTGCCCGAAAGAACGCGTCAGGCAATGCCCGATGATAATACCGGAAGGATTATCAAGCCTGCCCTTATGGACAAAATGACACTCATTGGCTTCGATGATTTTGAAAAAGAAACGGTGTCTGTTGCAGAACAGACAGGTATCAATGCCAGGATACAGCGGCAAGAATTGATAGGGTTAACTTACGAGTTAAAAATACCTATCGATATGCTTTATGCCGATGAAACACTCCATGATAAAGATTTAAGCCTTGGCATCATTACTGGCCATTTGGATTCTCCCGATCGGGGTTCGGATTTGAGGTCCCCCGGGGGAATGAATCCGGGTGGAGGTATGTCTCCCGGCAGGGGCCGTGGCGGCCAGAGGGATAGAAGGGAGAGGGAACCCGGTAATCTTGAAGAGCTGCAGGAAACCACCAAATTGTGGCTGAAAGGCATCGAGTTTGAAGGGGAAGGCCAATAGGTTAAAGGAAAAATTCGGGGATATCTGATGCAGGCCGGGGCTAGCCTATTTTCTTTCCCTTAAGTGATGGAATTTATCTTATCATCGGCTCGTCATTCATTATTCGTTTCATGCGGTTGCATCCAATGACGAAATTGAGACCGAAACGGAGATTGAAGGCTTTGGTATGTCCTGGCCATAAGCCTGCAGAGACAACATCCGAAACGGTGTACACCTGTAAGGGACCAAGCCGCAATCCCACACCCAGCCCCAGGTTGTTAAACGCACGATTCATTACCGAATAGCTGGCCGAAAATGAAACGCCGGGAATCGGCCGGGTATTGGCAGACAGGGTAAAGCTTTGATTAACATCTCCCCCGAAAAAGTTCGTTCTGGAAAGAAAACCGAAATCAACCTTTCTGGTTAATTCATAGTTGCCGCCTACAAAAATTTTGGGACCCAGAAAGTGTAAAAATCCTGCCTCGCTGTAGTTTACTTTCGTGGCTCCCCTGAGTGAATCAAGCAGGTCTCCGGCAGGATCTGTATCTGCATCTTCCTGGAATTCCGAGCTTACATCAATGCCAGTATAGGAAAACTGACCGTTAATGGTATATTGGTGAGCATAGTTGGTATAATTAATAAAGCCCAGGTCGGTAACGCTGGCTGAGATCTCCAGATCATCCATAAGCTGGTAATTGGCCCCAAAATCAATGGCGAATCCCGGGTTTTTAAACAGATCGTTTACTTTGGGGTTAAAAGTATTCACATCTTCCACAAATCCAAGTGAATCGGTTGCTACTTCCAGAGGCCCCGTACCCTGTAGTGCAATATCGGAAGTTAAAGACAGGGAATCGGCCTGTTCGCTGGTGTACAGCCTTAGTTTTGATTCTCTGGTCTGAAAGTTGGCCAGTCCGTTCAGGTATTTGACCCGTACGCCGAAATTTAAATCCTGATCGATTTTTCCGCTATACCCGAATGAGTATTCGAGATGGTGATTGGTGTATAAGTTGAGATTGCTTAGATCGGTTTCTTCACCCTTTATGTTTCCTTTGGTGATAAAGGTTATCAGATCCCTGGGATAGGAAAATTTCAGGCTGGATTTTTCCCTTGCGTGAAAGGAGAAATAACTTTCTCCAGCCCTGAATCCAAAGCCGAAGAGGGTAGTCGAGAATTGGGTAAAGAAAGAGTTTTTGGGTTCCAAAGTGTTCAGAAAATCATCGATATTGGCATCGGGATGCAGGAAGGTGATTAGCGAATCGTTTACAGGAGAATCCATGATCACATCGTTATAGGTAAGGGAATTGTTGCCGATGTTCATGTTGATATCGGATATTCCCGGCATGTTGAGATAAAAATTACATACAGGCTGTCTGGCCGGATTCATCAGGGACATTTGCGGAATACGATCCATATAGTAAAGTGTACTGATCTCCTGGGCTTTCAGGGAAGCAGGAATCATCGAGGTAAAGACTAATAAAGCGAATAACCTGAAGATCTTTTTTTTCATAGTCTTTCAGTTTTAAAAATTAAGTTTGGATCCCGTTTCATCGATACCCATCCTGAAATCAAGCGTATAATCGGTAAAGAATTTAACTCCGATGAGATCCCCGGCATCGTTTTGGGAAGTTTCCACCGTGGCTTCCAATGCCAGTTGATTGGCTTCATTGAGCAGATCAATCTCATCTCCGCTGACCTTAAAGTAAATCCGGGTCTCTTTAGGTGATTTCACCCGCCCGTTTTCGTCGACTTCAGGAGCTTCGAGGATAGAAACAGGTTGTCCCTCGGCGTCCAGAGGCTCCAGGGTAAATAGGTCCCGGTTGGCTACTGAATCGCGGCATATCACCTGAATATCGAGGCTGAATGGAAACTGATTTTTGAATATGCCATAGAGGGTGACTGCCTCGTCAAAATCCACATCCATATCAAAGCCTACTGTATCCCTATAGGTGAGTCCACTCGTTTCAAGCTCCAGCGGCAGATCCATTTCCATACCAACATTGACCTGGTTCTCGGAAGTAATGAAGTTTTGCGTGGAAGGATCGTTGCCATAGTTGGTATAGCCTGTGCCACTGAAATAGATCTGTCTTGGGGGAAGAGAAATGAATTTATCAATATCTGAGGTGTTTTTATCTATGATAATGGTATCGGAGATTGTATTAAAGGGTGAGGTAGGCGACAGAAAGTTTAGCAGTCCCTC
>JBNJFN010000285.1:0-4726 GCA_051746885.1 Bacteroidota bacterium
TGCCTTTTATAGCCATACCCACCACATCAGGCACAGGCAGCGAAGCAACCAGTAATGCAGTAATCTCGGAAGTAGGGAAAGACGGATTCAAAAAGTCCCTTCGCCATAACAATTATGTACCGGATATTGCTTTGGTCGATCCGGAGCTTGTTTTATCCTGTCCTGAAAGTGTGACAGCTGCCTCCGGCATGGATGCCTTTACACAGCTACTGGAAGCATATGTATCTGTTAGAGCCAGTGTTATGACAGATGCCTGGGCTGTGGAAGGATTGAAATCCATAAGTAGATCCCTGGAAAAGGCGGTTCGCAAAGGAGACGATCTGGATGCCCGAACTGACATGTCTTTTGCTGCGCTCGTATCAGGTATTGTATTGACCAATGCAGGTCTGGGCCTCGTGCATGGGTTTGCTTCATCGATAGGTGGGATGATCGATATGCCCCATGGTCAGATTTGCGGTTCGCTCATGGCTGGAGTGCATGAAAAAACCATACGCAGACTGCAGGCAGATGAGCCGGGAAGCAGGGCATTGAGGAAATATGTGAATGTAGCAAGGTTGTTTTCCGAAGAAAAAGACGGGGATCACGCCAATGATTATTACCTGGACCAATTCATCCGGAAATTGTATGATATGACCGAATCATTGGGTTTGGAACGTTTTGGCCGTTATGGCCTGAGTGAAGAAAGGGCTGCTGAAATTGCCCGGAAATCCGGCAATAAAAACAATCCGGTGCATTTTTCCGAAGAAGAACGCAGGAATATTTTGTTGAGTAGGTTGTAAAGTCTTTTACGTACTAACATTTATAAACTCCCGGAAAATTATTTCAATTATTTGGTGAAATTATCCTTTCATCCTTGAAGGGTCTTGTCGGGTATCAAATATGTCAGTAATATATATACATTCCTCGGTAATGCGGTAAATTACCTTATAATTTCCTATTGAACATCTTTTTTTGAAAATAATTTTTCTGCCTTAATATCTTCTTCCGCCTGTAAGGCCCGGTTGCTTAATTTGGAATTTAAAGTATTTTCTTTTTCAACTTCAGCCCGTAGTTTTTCAAACAATTCATCAATGAGTTGTTCATTAGCCTTCGAAAGATGGTTGTGTATAAAATCTCTTTTTTCAATAATATTCATGAGCCAATAATTTTTAATAACATAAAAATAACGCTTCTTAAAATCCTTTTAGTTTACATTTTTCAGAAATGAAAAAGGTTATTGAACTGTTAATTTATTGAATCATAATTTGTCATTCTTCCAGCATTTCTACAACCTGATCATGTCCGTTTTCCCGGGCAAAATCAAGGGCTGTATCTCCGTCTTTGTCTTTAACGGTTTTGTCGGCATCTGCCTCCAGTAATGTTTTAACGACTTCCGCCTGTCCTTCTGCAGCAGCAAACATTAAAGGTGTAAATCCTTCTTTTTTGTCAGCATGATTGATTTCGGCTCCCGCATCTATCAATGCTTGTACGGTTTCCGGATTGTTACCGCTGGAAGCATAAAGCAGCGCAGTGCGTTGGTTGGCATCTTGTTTATTAACATCGGCTCCTTTTTGAAGAAGGAAATCAACGATTTGTTTGTGCCCGTTGTAGGCGGCGAGCATGAGCCCTGTATTGCCGGTTTGGCCGGTGGCATTTACATCCATGCCGTTATCAATGGCTTTTTTTACGGTGTTAATGTCTCCTTTGAGAGCTGCCTGAAAGTATTGTTGATCTGAGATTTGCTCTCCGGATGTTGTTGTCTTTTTTTCCTGGCTGTTCTGATCTCCGTTTTCTGATTTTTGATTGTTGCAGGCTGATATTATTATAATTGAAAACAGAGTTAGTACAATGAACCTTAATTGTTTCATCTTCTTTTGTTTTTAGATTTTGCTTGAATTGATTTTGATGTTTTAAACTTAAAATTTAATTTTTAAATTGCAATGGTATAAACCCATTTTTTTATATGGTTTGAAGTTATCAACTTTTCACGAAGGGCTTTTTTCTTGAAGGAAAAAATCAGAACAATCGTCAAATCTAAATACCCCGAAATTGAAATACATTGATGAATACCGTAATAAAGACCTGATAAAAAAACTGGTGAACAGAATTTACCGTTATAGTGAAAGGGAATATGCCTTGATGGAAGTGTGTGGTACTCATACTATGGCCATTAACAGATTTGGTATTCCTTCTCTGCTACCTTCCAACATAACCCTCAAATCAGGGCCGGGTTGTCCGGTTTGTGTTACGGGAAAATCCTATATAGATCAGGCCATTGAATACGCCCGGATGGATGATGTGATTGTCTGCAGCTATGGAGATCTTTTGAGGGTTCCCGGGACTTCCTCTTCACTTTACAGGGAGAAAGCGGCCGGATGTGATGTAAGGGTCGTTTATTCACTTATGGATGCATTGAGAATAGCCAGGGAAAATCCGTATCAAATGATTGTTTTCCTGGCTATTGGTTTTGAAACTACAGCTCCCGGCAGTGCAGTGGGTTTGCTTCAGGCCGAAAAGGAGGGAGTTGATAATTTCTCTCTTTTCAGTGCCCATAAATTGATGCCGCCGGCTATGAATGCCATTGTGGAAGATGGAGTGAAGATCGACGGATATATCTGTCCCGGGCACGTGAGCACCATTACCGGTAAAGAAATTTATACACACATTCCGGAGCAATACGGCCTGGCCTGCGTCATATCCGGATTTGAGCCCCTGGATATTTTACAATCCATATTGATGCTGTTAGAACAACTGGAAAATCGTAATCCCAAAGTGGAGATACAGTATAAACGGGCAGTCAGGCAGGAGGGTAATCTTAAGGCCAGGGAATATATGCATCAGGTGTTTGAACCCCGCGATGACTGGTGGAGGGGGCTGGGAATTCTGAAGAAAAGCGGTCTCGGGATCAGGAAGGCATATAAGGATTTTGATGCAGAGCACGTGATGCCTGTTGAGGCCGAAACCGATGAATCCGACCGGGGCTGTATCTGCGGAGATATTTTGAAAGGGTTAAAAGACCCCATGGATTGCAAATTATTTGGTACTTCCTGTACTCCGGTAAATCCCGTAGGAGCTTGTATGGTAAGTTCGGAAGGTGCCTGTCAGGCATTCTATAAATATAGACGATATGAGTGACCAGATACTTTTAAGTCATGGAAGTGGCGGAGAGATGTCACATGAGCTGATAAAGAATCTTTTTCTCCGCCACTTTGACAATCAGATACTCTCAAATTTATCCGATTCTTCGGTTTTGGGTGTATGTCCTGGTGATTTGGTGTTTACCACCGACTCCTATGTGGTCGATCCTTTATTTTTTCCGGGAGGAGATATCGGTAAGCTGGCTGTGTGCGGTACTGTCAATGATCTGGCAGTTTCCGGTGCCAATCCCGTGTACCTTAGTGCAGGGTTCATCATTGAGGAGGGCCTGGAGATGGAAGTATTGGAGAAAATTGTGAAGTCAATGGCGGATGAAGCTCATAATGCCGGAATTCAAATTGTTACCGGCGATACCAAGGTGGTAGGTAAGGGCAAAGCCGATCAGTTGTTTATCAATACAAGCGGCGTAGGATTTTTAAATCCAAGATCTTATAATATCAGCTCCGGCAATGAAATAAAAAAAGGGGACAAGATCATTATCAACGGGTACACCGGAGATCATGGCATAGCCGTTTTGGCCGAAAGAGAGCATCTGAATATTGCTTCCCAAAAAATACAGTCGGATTGTGCTTCACTGAATAAACTGATATCCAAAATTGTAAGAAATATATACGGGATCAGGTTTATGAGGGACCTTACCCGGGGAGGCCTCGCCACGGTTCTCTGCGAGATTAGTGAAGCAAGATACTACGGGATAGAAATTGAAGAAAACTCCATACCCGTTCGGGAAGAGGTAAGGGGCATATGTGAAATGCTTGGCATGGAACCCATCTATATTGCCAATGAAGGTAAGTTCATTACCATCGTCGACCCGGATGAGTCTGATGAGTTGCTCTCGCTGATGCATACCGAAAAACTGGGTCAGCATGCTGCCATTATTGGAGAGGTGGTAGATGAACATCCGGGCAGGGTGATCATGAAAACCGAAATAGGAGGCACAAGGATTATTGATATGCTTACTGGGGAACAGTTGCCGAGGATTTGTTAAAGAACGACGGAACGATAGAAAGAAAGAGCGATGGAACGATAAGAACGATTGAATGTTTGGGATGGAAAGAGGGAAGATGAGAATACGAGAAAAATGGGAAAATGACCGTGCAAGAATATGAGAAAGTTTGATAGAATAGAATCCATTAATTAACTGATAAAAAAACATACCAATGAAAAAGTACTCAAAATTAATTTTAGTAATGATGATGCTTGCTGCTGCATGCAGCAAGGAGGAAACGATAAGCCTGATCAATGAAGATCTCAAAGGATGGCATGTTGATGTTCCTGCTATGGATAGTAATCCTGATACCACAAACCCTTTTATTATGCGTGAAGGTAAGCTTGTTAGTCTGGGTACACCTGGCGGGCACCTGATCACCGATAAGGTTTATTCGGATTACAGATTGGAAGCTGAATACCGTTTTGCTTCCGAGCCGGGCAACTGCGGTATTCTGGTGCATGCTTCCACTCCCCGGGCCCTTTACGACATGTTTCCCAAATCGCTTGAAGTGCAAATGATGCATGAAAATGCGGGTGATTTTTGGTGTATACAGGAAGATATCAAAGTTGATAACATGGTTGAGCGCAGAGGTCCTAAAGA
>JBNJFN010000286.1:0-4726 GCA_051746885.1 Bacteroidota bacterium
CAATCTTCGGGTCTCAAAATGAGTATTGATAGGGCACCATAATCATAAGAGCATTTTGTTTTCATTTCTGTTAAATTTTTTTAATTTTAAAAATTCATAATTGAGGATAATTTTTTCTCATATTTACATTCTCGGGTATCTGCAGTCTTTTTGGTTTATACGACAGGGGTAGGACATATAAACAAGTAATTGGTATGTTCAATAAATGAACAATTTCGAAAGAAAAAATATTGAGAAATTACAACAAGGGGATCTTAAAACCCTGGAGTATGTTTTTCATTTGTATTCCCTGCCCCTGACCAGGTATGCCTACCGGTTTGTGGAAGATGAGGAGCGGGCCAAGGATATGGTGCAGGAGGTTTTTTATAAGTTGTGGAAAGACCGCAAGAATTTGTGCATCAATACTTGTTTGGAGGCTTTCCTTTATACCTGCGTTAAGAACGAATGTTTGAATCATCTCAAACATGAAAGAATAAAAGGCAGATACGCCTGGCTTCGGAGAAAGATACGTAACATAGAACTTCAATATTACGATGATTATGGAGAGACTTGTGAGCAGGATATCCGTTTGGGCGAGCTTCGGAGAAGGATTCATGAAGCCATTGAATCATTGCCTGATAAAAGCAGGAAGATTTTTAAAATGAGTCGGTTCGAGGAGAAAAAAAACAAGGAGATTGCAAAGGAAATGAACATTAGCCTGAAAACCGTAGAGAAACATATTACTCAGGCATTAAAGAAGCTTAGAGAACATGTGAGATAGACATTTTGGAGCATGATACATTCCGATTTAATGATATATGTTTGTTATAGAGACGCAATGCATTGCGTCTCTACTGCAATTTGGGCATAAACTTATTTTTTGTTTCGATATTTTTATAAAATTTTATAGTTTGCCTCTCCAAAAATAGGATGTTTATTTGCTTTTCTATTGATAACCACATATAAAAAAAGTTTGATATGCCTCAACCAACACAACGTTTAACTTCACTTGATTTTTTCCGCGGCTTCACCATGCTGTTACTGGTTAATGCCGGTTTTCTACACTATTTTGCAGGTTCTGAGTTTGATGGTACGCTTGCCCAGGACATATTCAAACAATTTTCTCATCCCGAATGGGAGGGTTTTCGTTTCTGGGATCTGGTACAACCCTTTTTTATGTTCATTGTGGGTGTGGCCATCCCGTTTTCCGTGAGCAAAAGGCTTGCAAAAGGACAGACCTGGAGCAAACTTAAGGGTCATGCAGCACAGCGTTCCGTAATATTAATTTTGCTTGGCGTTGCCTTATATACCACCGGCGAGGACCACTTCACACTTTATTTTCAGAATGTGCTGGCCCAGATCGGCGTTGCCTATATCATTGCATTTGTGTTGATGCATAAAAGGCCTTCCTGGCAAATTCTCATTTCAGTAGGTCTTGTGGTATTAACGGAAGTGCTTTACCGTACTTTTCCGCTGGAAGGCTTCAACCAACCTTTTGTTAAAGATCAGAATTTTGGCACTTTCTTCGATCAACTGATTTCCGACGGTTCAAGAGGAGGATGGGTTTCCTTCAATGCCATTCCCACTGCCGCTCATACCATCTGGGGGGTATTGTGTGGGAAGTTGTTGCTTTCAAGCCGGACAGATAACCGAAAACTTAAAACTCTTGTTTTGGCCGGTCTGATCACTCTGGCTGTTGGATACTCCCTGACCACTGTGTCACCCGTCATCAAAAGAATAGCTACCAGTTCATTTGTATTTATCAGCGGGGGTTATACCATTCTGGCGCTTGCCCTGACATACTGGGTCATTGATATGAAGGGCTATAAAAACTGGGCGATGTTTGGCGTGATTGTGGGAATGAATCCCTTGTTCATATACTTGTTCAACCATTTTGGTTTCAGTGATGTGGTTCATCAGATCGTAGAACCCTGGTTTGGGCTGATACTGGGATGGACCGATGAAACGGTGGTGGAAGCCTTGTCCCGTGCTACCGTGTGGTTTTTCAACTGGTACCTGTGTTACCTGTTGTATAAACGGAAGATATTTATCAAGATTTAGTAAGAATGGAAAACGGATGAGGCCGAAGTTACGGATTTTCACAGATGATGTTTTTGATCTTGTTTATCTGTTATCTTTGGATCACCAGGACTGTTTTAGACGGGATTCCAATAAATACAAGGTGAAATTATAAGGGCCATATTTCACCCCATATTTGATCAAAACCTTAAAATTAGAAAACATGAAACGACGCGAATTTATCAACAAATCACTGGCATTGGGCGCTATGAGTATGATTGCCCCTTCCGTGATGGCCTCTCCGAAAGGCCAGGTTACTCCGGTCAACCGGAAAGATGATATTTCTATAGCCCAGTGGGCTCTGGTAGATGAAATACGGGAAGGCAAGTGGAAAACACTCGATTTTCCCAAAGTTGCCCGGGAAGACTTTGACATAAACGGGATTGAGTTTGTCAACACGCTTTTCGAGGTTCCCCATATGCGCTATCTCAACCAATTAAAGCAGAATGCCGATGATCATGGAGTAGAAATGGTTCTGCTTATGGTGGATGCAGAAGGCGATCCCTGCTCAGCGGATAAAAAGAAGCGCAAACAATTTGCCGTCAACCACCGCAAATGGATTGACATTGCCCATTATCTGGGTTGCCATTCCATTCGTACCAATTGCCGGGGTCAGGAAAGCTATTCGAACGATGATGCCCTTAAATGGGCCGCAGAATCTTACAATATGCTTTTGGAATACGCTGTGCAGGCAAATGTAGGTGTTGTGATTGAGAATCACGGTGGATTTTCTGACGATGCCGGTTGGATGGTCTCATTGATTGAAAAGGTGAACAGTTTGTACTTTGGTAGTTATCCCGACTGGCGCAATCCTGATGTTGAATACGATAATGTGGATTATGTACAAAAGATGACACCCTATGCAAAAGGTATGTCCTACCGCAACCAGCCCACAGAGGAATTGTCGGCAAAGATGATAAAAATGGTTAAGGGCCTGGGCTATAGCGGTTGGTTTGGAATCGAATCCTCCGGCAGAGAAGGCATAAGGAAAGGTAAGGAAATTCTCACAAAATATCTGAACTTGTAGGTCTGGTGCTTAGCTCTTACAGAAATTTTTTGGGAACCGTAAAAATGATTATAGCCACGAACCCCGCTTACAGACGGGGCAAGTGCACGGATAAATATTTAAAGGAGATATGCCACGAATGCACGAATAAAAATGTGTCTTTCATTCGTGCACTTGTCCCATCTATAAGCGGGATTCTTGGCAAAAGGTTATAATAAAATGGTAAACCTGATCTATAAAGAAGAAAGGGGAAAAGATATGAAGTGAACTACAAAGACAAGATTTTACCCCATAAGTTTCAGGCAGATTTTGTAGTATTTGACCGAATCATTCTCGAGGTAAAAGCAGTTTCCGGCATAACTGAAAAATTTGTTGCATTGGTAGTTAATTATTTGAAAGTGTCAGGCCACGAATGAAAATTTCATTCGTGCATTAGTGGCCATTTATATTACAGAAAATTAATTCTTAAACTTTAAATTCAGAAGATTATGTTAAGAAAGATCATCATTTTAAGCATTTCATTGTTCATGTTGGGTTCCCTGATTTGTTCTGCAAATCCGGATGAAACCAAAAATAACACCAGTAACCAGGAACAACTCAGGATCATGATAATAGGCGCTCATCCTGATGATGCGGAAAGTCTGGCAGGAATAGCGGCTTTATATGTAAAGGATGGACATAAGGTTCAACTTGTATCTGTTACCAACGGGGATAAGGGGCATCAGTCCATTGGTGAAATTGAGCTGGCCAACATAAGAAGGCAGGAAGCAGCCAATGCCGGTAAAGTGATTAATTCGGAATACATTGTCATGAATCATCATGATGGAGAGTTGGTCCCGAACCTGGAGAACAGGCTGAGGGTCATAAAGCAGATCCGGAAATTCAACCCGGATATAATTTTTACCCATCCACCGGATGATTATCATCCCGATCACCGTAATACCTGTATTCTTGTGCGGGATGCAACTTACATGGTGATGGTGCCTAAGGTAGCTCCGGAAGTTCCCCGCATGAAGCACAATCCGATTCTTTTATATGAGTACGAAGGAAATACAGATCCGGACTTTGTAATAGGAATAGATGAAACCATCGATGAAAAAATAGAGATGTGGCATCAGCATAAATCGCAGATATATGACTGGCTTCCCTGGATTGGAGGTTATGAAGACCAGGTGCCGGAGGGTGAGGCAGCAAGAAAAAAATGGCTGAAAGAGAGGCGTACTACAAAGTATATAAATATAGCCAATCAATACAGGGATAAGCTGATCGAGATCTATGGTGAGGAAAAAGGTAAAGAAATTAAATATGCAGAGGCTTTTCGATTCTCTGAAGCTGGTATAGGAGGCAGATTTGGTATGGATCAGCTATATGATTATTTTCCTTTCCTTGAAAAATATAAATGAGTCCGGTTTAAAAAGCTAATTTTTATGCACAAGGTGCGGCTACTATAGTTATTTGTCAGTCAATACTATAATTTCGATAACATTGGCTAAGAGAGCGCCTTTTTAGACTCGACTCATAAATGAATCTTTTTCTGATAAAAAAGATTCATTTTTCTATTCATTCACATTTTATAAAAGTTCAATAGGCTAAGGGCTTTTTATTATGTCAGTTATATGCTGTGTGGTTAATTTTTTTGAAAAAATTTGAGGTTTGGGGTAG
>JBNJFN010000287.1:0-4706 GCA_051746885.1 Bacteroidota bacterium
CATAAGCAGATGAGTATCATCATCATCGATGATTAACGCCCGACCCGGCCGATAGTTGTTGTCATTTTTTCCGGGAAGGGATTTTCCTGGCTCTGTTTGCCCAGTTACTTCCTTTACAGTTTCCAAAGGTAGGACCAGGCTGAAGGTGCTTCCCTCGCCAACTTTACTCTTTACTTTTATCTTTCCGCTCATGAGCCTGGCAAGACTGCGGGCTACGGTCAGGCCAAGACCGCTACCGCCAAATCTTTTTTCAACATCCGCGCCGGCCCGTGTAAATTCATCGAATATTACCTTCTGCTTGTTCTCAGGGATCCCTATGCCGGTATCCTTTACACTAATCTCAACTGTTTGATATTCCCCATGGGTTTCAACCAAACCAGCCTGAAGTTCAATTCCTCCCCTTAATGTAAATTTAAAGGCATTGGAGAGCAGGTTGGAAAGGATCTGCCTGATCCGGTAGGGATCACCCCTGTAAACCCGGTTCAACGCTTCCGTAACATAACAGGTATAGTACAACTTTTGGGCATGGGCCTTTGGAATGAATTCACCGTATGTATCTTCAATCACTTCTTTCACGTTGAAGCGCGTTTGCTCGACCCGAAGCTTTCCTGACTCCAGCCTGGAATAATCCAGCAGGTCCTCCACGAGCCTAAGTATATACCTGGAAGATTTTTTGATGTTGCCAAGGTAATTCTCCTGTTTTGACCCATTTCCTGAATTTTTTAACAGGTCGGCATACCCAAGTATCGATCCGATGGGCGCCCTGATGTCATGACTTACATTCAGCAGGAACTGTTCCTTCGTTTTGAGCAAAGATTCAGCATAGGCTTTTGATTCTTCAAGCTGTTTCCGGTAACGTTGGCCTTTGCTCAGGTCCTTCATTATCATTACCACGAATACAATGATCAAGGCAACTGCCAGGGCACCAAAAGATGCTATAATGCGTGCTGTTTTGTTAATCAGTAAGCTTGAGCTCTGCACCTGCTCAATATTACGTCTAATCTCTTCTTCCTCGAGTGTGGACAAGATTTCGCGTAGCTGATCGGTGATGACCAGGTTATTTTCATACAACTCCTTCTCCTGTTTTCTCAGCTGATCGCGTATGATCATCACGCGTCCACTGAGATTCTCCAGCAAATGATCAAGGCTGTCGGTTCCTTCCGCGGTTCTTATGATGCTGTCAACCTGGGTAAGCCGGGTGATGCTGATTCTTATATTCGTATCGGGCTGATTGGACAACAAACCCGCCAGCTTTTTAACAAACCCGGTATTCTTTTCGGGTATATATATCGAATCGGATTGGACTCTCGTGGTTGTATTGATGGTTTTGTCGCCCTCCGGTATGGAATCCGCCATCCGGGTCATTTCCAATAAGGCATTCTGATACAATTCCTTAGAGTTGTTGACAGATTGGGCGAACAATAACTTACGCATGTTTTCCTTTTTCCTTGTTAACAAGGTCTGTACGCTGTCAATATGATGAATTTGCGTAGAATCATGGGGAAAATGGTACTTCAGGGTTTCTATCGTTGTATTGATGCTATCAATGAGTTTTTCATACCGGGGGAGCTTACGTGTTTCATTGGAATGGATGATGGTTCTTCCAAGGCTTTCAGCTTCAAACAGGTCGGTAATGGCTGTGCTGATATACACCAGCTTTTTGTTGGCAGGCTTAAACTCCTTCCCGGGCAGGGTAATGCCAAGAATCGCCGAATAAACAAGCCACAAAGTGACACCGGCTAGCACGAAAAGTAGTATATAGCTTACCAGCAGTTTGAATTTGATGTTGCCGGGAAAATACTTCATAGAGTAACCCTTTTTAAGCAAGCTGAAATCATCAGCAGGTTTATCACGATTTATAACGCCACGACACCGGCGAAAATTATTCACTCGAAAAACCAGGCCAAACTCGCATTTCTATGGATAATGGTTATATTTGGTATAATTGTCTCAAAATATAAATACCATGCAAAGATCAACTATCATCGTCTTATCTATGATTGTCAGCACCCTGTTAATTTTTTCAGATGCTGAAAAAGCAAAAAAAGAAAAGGACCCAAACGGGAAACCCCGATGGAAGGGGGAAAAAAAATCTCCTCAAAATAATAATGTAAAGAGTGATGGATTTGATGAAAAAACGAGTTTCATGGTAGCTCCACTTCATAGGCACACTGAGAGGATTATATCTTTTTCAGGTTATAAATGGCATGTGAAATCAGGGTATGCAGCACCGGGTAAGAATTACTGGTCTGCCAGCACCCATAATGTATGGAAGGATGATAAAGGTTTGCATCTAAAGATCACCAGGCGGAATGGAAAATGGTATTGTGCAGAGATATTTTCAGATAAATCCCTTGGTTATGGGAAATACACGTTCTACCTGGTTGGCCGGCCAGACAACTTTGATAAAAATGTTGTACTGGGCCTGTTTACTTATCCGAAGCCGAAAGGCGGTGATTATATCCAGGAAAGAGCGGAGATCGGGGAGATTGATATCGAATTCGCTAAAGAACTGATCAAAGGAAAAAATAACGCGCATTATGCCATTCATTACCAAGGTCCGAGGGATGAACCACGTACCTGGGAATACCCGTTTCGGAAAACTTTAAAGGGAAATTACTCGACCCATTCCTTTAACTGGCAACCTGCTTCTGTTGATTTTAGAAGCCAGCACGGGCACCGGGAAGCGACGGGTAACCCTGGTTCAATCATCGGGAAGAAAACTTTCAGGGGAAGCGTGGTACCCAAGCCGTTGGATAAGAAAGTCCATATCAACCTGTGGTTATTTGACGCCAATCAAGATGGCAGGGGAGATCCGCCTAATGACAGGGAGGAAGTAGAAATCGTGATCAGGGATTTTCAATTTACCCCGCTTGATACCGGCACACGTTAATAACCCCCGGGATAACCTGTTTAAAGAAGCAGGCATTAATCAAAATGCCTGCTTCTTTATTTTAACCTTAATCAGAATTCCTCCTGTTGCTCTTCCATATCACCTCCTTCAATGGTATCTTTCTCCTTTTCTTCTTGAGCAGGAGGTTCTTGTTCAACAGGTGCTGGCTCACCTTCCCGGGGTGGCTCTCCACAACCCTTGCAGGAATAAAACGCGGCAAAACTCATTACCGCCAATGCTACAATTAAAAATCGAAGTTTTTTCATGTCTGTCTATGTTTGTGATTTAACAGGTATTCACTAAACATAAAAATATTGGATTTATTCTCATTTTAATATTAAATATTGTTAAACATCATTAAAAATGAAGTAAATAAACGCGAAAATTAAATTATGTACGCCTGTATGATCTGTTCCTTATCCCCCGACTAATGGTCTTTCCATTAGTGGTTCCAGATCTGAACAATCTCCACACCCCCTTTAAGGGCCTGCTTTAGTTTATCAATGATCACAGAAAGGTCTTTAGCCGGGTCCAGTACCATATAAAGTCCACCTTTTATCGTTTTTAGCTCGTCATTCGGCGTAAGATACTCGGCAGCTTTTATACCATCCTCCAGGACTGAAGTATGGTAAAAATTGTTGCACCCTGCCTGTTGGGTTTCGCGGCCCAGCTTGGCGGCGACAGTTTAAGAGAAGCTTTTGGCCAGTATCGCCGAAGAGCTGATGGCAGTCTCCCTGATCATCATAATGACACTGCCCAGCCGGGCAGTGCTGGAAACAACCATCCGGTGGTGGGGAGCGGACAAAAACATGGTGCATCTCCCCTGGCATGGGTAAATCTTGACCTTCGATATGGCCTGTATGCCTCCCGTGATTGATACCCCTATATCCTCGCAAAAGGTATGGATATATTCCCAGTAGGTTTTAAACTGTTCATGGGGCTGGGTAGGAAGTCATGATGAATACGAGAAGATGTTCAAAAATAACCGGCAAGTCATAAGTAAATGGCTTATTAATAATGAATGGATTTAAATTGAGAGTTATGAAGGAATTAAAAGATATACGGGACATACAGGATGTAGAGAAATTAGAGAACGAATACGATTTCGAAAAAGGCTTTTCTCCTGGATAAAAAACTTCCCTTAATGGTTAAAGATCATCCTGAATTGAAACCCTTGAGAAAAAAGTTAAGGAGACTAATGAGTGATTATGAGGATCTGGTTTGGTCTGATCCTGAAAAAGTCTCAGATGAGCAGGTGGAAGAAAGTGAAAGAGCAGAAAGTACGATTGAAGCAGAGAGAAAATTCATAAAAAAACGAAAAGAAGCAATCAAGAAAAAGTTGAAAGAATATGATATGACCCAACAAGATTTAGGAGAGCTTTTAGGTCATTCAAAGTCATATATTTCCGAGTTAATGAATGGTGTTTCTCAATTCTCTATGAAAGACCTGGTTATTATTCACCGAGTATTTGGAATTAGCCTTAAAACTTTAATTCCTAACTATTTGCAGTCAGATACCCGCACCAAGATCAATGAGACCATCAACAAATTAAACAAACCTAAATTAAAGCTAAAGAAGGACGACATTTTTTAGTGAATAAATCAATATGTGCATAACCTTTAAGTATCGCTTTTGGCGATAGCCCAATATCCTGCCTTCTGCGTGCCAGAAATAGAGTTAATTGTAGAGGCCTTCGGCCGGTTGCCTGGCCCCCCGTCTGACCGGTTTTTGGATACACATGCCCGCAACAGCCTCCCTTACGAGCGTTGAATCTCAGAAAAAATTGTAATCATGCATGCCGGTCGGACGGGT
>JBNJFN010000288.1:0-4672 GCA_051746885.1 Bacteroidota bacterium
AAAAGGCTCTGAAACTTTACGACTCCGATAAGGAGGCTTCAGCGAAGGTGCTTTTTGATTTTACGAAGAAATATCTGGATAAAACAAGGGATCAGATGGATAAAATGCTTGATTGATTGATACGTATTAAAATACAATTATTTGCACGTGTAATATTTTCTTTATATTTTTTTTTAATATATAGGTCTAATCTAAAAATTAGCTTTTTAAACCGGACTCATATATAATTCTGATAAACATAAAATACAATGAACACAAAGCTCACATTAACGCTTGATAAAAATATCATAGAAAAAGCTAAAAAATATGCTAATGAAAAAGGAATCAGCCTGTCGGAGATGGTTGAAAATTATTTAAAAATAATTATTAAAGAAGAAGCTAAAACCAATATTGAGATCACTCCCCTGACAAAATCATTAAGAGGCACTTTCAAAGCCCAGGCGGATTTTGATTATAAAAAGAAAATATCTGAAAGTTTATCTGACAACGAGTAGAAAAAAAATCTCTCTTTCTTGTAATAAAAATGGATTTTTGGTTGTCATAACAATGAAACATTTAATTATCTGAATGTTTTTATGTATTTAAAATGTAAAACCAAAAATCTTTTTATTATGAAGCCGACAAAAAGAATCTTATTAACGATGATCTTATTAACTGCAACATCCCTGGGATACGCTCAGAGAGGAACAGGCAACAATTCGGGGATTGCCCGAAGTAATTCAGAGAATGCGATTGAACAAATATCCGGTGAATTACAAGAAGTAATTACGGAACCCTGTGCTCAAACAACCGGCCGATATTCAAAGGGAACCCATTTGCTGGTTAAAACAGATGATGATGAAACACAGCCTTTCAATGTGCATCTGGGACCAACCCGGATGGTATCCGATATGACTGATCAGATAAAAACCGGTAAGGAAATTCAAATAAAAGTGTTTCGTACTGACGATCTGCCCGAAAACCAATACATAGCCAAAGAATTTACCAGTGAGGGGAAAACTTATGAGTTAAGGAATGAAGACCTCAGGCCTTTCTGGGCCGGTAACCGAAAAGGCCGCCGAGGTATGCGGAACAGGCGGTAATGGGGAATAATGATTGAATGCCTGTCCGCCTACAGGTGGGCCTGCCCGCCGAAAAGTAGTGCAGGTGGGATTGAATGCGTGAATGAATAAATGCTTCAATCAAGAAATATCCTCATTCCTTACATTTCATCATTCACGCATTCATGCATTCTCACATTTTACTTAACCCGTAGCGGTGGGTCGGGTTTAGTAACCTCTTCCTTTTCTTTATCATCCAATTGTTCCATAATCACATCCACAGCTTTTTCCAGCTGAGGATCCTTGCCATTAATCACCTCTTTCGGGGTCATCTCAACTTCTACATCAGGCTTTACCCCTTCGTTTTCCACGATCCACTCTCCTTCTTTTGAAAATATACCAAAGCGCGGAGCTGTGACAGATCCTCCGTCCATCAGGATAGGATAGTTATAAATTCCAATAAGTATGCCCAGTGTGGTTTTACCCACCAAAGTTCCCAGGTCCTTTTGCCTGAACAGGAAAGGCATCAGATCGCCACCTGAGGCAGCATATTCATTGATCACCATGGCCTTGGGCCCGAAAATGCCTGCTCCGGGAGTGGTAGTGACTTTGCCGTCACGATGTCCCCAATAATTCTGTATCTCGCGATCGAGCAGGTTAATCACATAGTCTGCCGCAGATCCTCCGCCGTTGAAGCGTTCATCAATGATCACAGCCTCCTTGTCGAGCTGGGAAAAGTAATACCGGTTGAAGAAATCATAGCCACCCTGACCTGTATTGGGCATATACACATAGGCCACCCTGCCGTCGGTCATCTCATCGACCTTTTCCCGGTTGTTTTCAACCCAGTCCATATTCCTGAGGTTTCGCTCGCTTTCTATGGGAACAACCGTAACTGTCCTCGCACCTTCCTGATCGGGTTCGGAATTCACTGTTAGGTTCACCTGCTTATCCACTGTATTCTGGAAAAGATCGTAGATATTCTGGTCAGCCGTCAAAAGCTCACCGTCAACAGCCAGGATATAATCCCCTTCGTCAATGTCGACTCCCGGCTGGGTTAACGGTGCCTCGAAAGAAGGATTCCAGTTTAATCCCGAATAAATTTTTTCGATACGGTACCGGTTGTTGGCAATTTCATAATCGGCGCCCAATAATCCGGTTTTAACACTTTCCTCATGAGGCATATCGCCTCCTCCCACATAATTATGACCGACTACCATCTCACCCATCATTTCGGAAAAAAGATAGTTCAGATCTTGTCTGTGTCCTACATGGGGAAGAAACTTTTTATATTTCTGTTTTATGGCTTTCCAGTCGGCGCCGTGCATATTTTCCACATAGAAATAATCCCTTTCAATTCTCCAAAGTTCATCGAACATCTGCTCCCATTCCTCTTCCGGATTAACCTTAACTTTAAGATCTGACAATTCCAGGGTTCCTTTTCCCGGCTCCGGCTTGGCTGTTGCATCGGTAATTGCATAATCGTCACCCAGTGTAGCATAGATCATCTTTTTGCCATCGGCGCTTATTTCATAATCCCGGATACCTTCCAGATACACCTCATCTTCCTCTTTTTCCATATCGAATGCATGGAGTGTATATCCAGGCTTGTCGGGGATATCTTCCCGGTAGAGCAATTTTCCTTTCACCCCTCCTTCAAGTTTTGAATACGTTTTGGTGGGTACCGGCAGCGATACGATTCGCTGATCCAGATTTTCAAAATCAATATTTACCTCAATGCCTGGTTTTTCTTCATTCTTATCGTTGTCTTCTCCTTCCTCTTTATTATCCGTTGGTTCTTCATCACTTTCCGGTGCAAAGGGCGATTCTTTTCCTTCTTCCAGAACTACTGCATACAGGCTGCTGGTCACCCTGTGCGGATAGCTGGTCATGTCCAGCCAGCTTGCGTTGGGTCCAAAATCGGTGCTGGCAGCAAAGAACAAGTGACTGCCTTCAGCTCCGAAAGTGGGATAGGTGGCTTCGCTCATACCATCCGTGATTTGTCTTTTCCTACCCGTTTCCACATTATATACGAATACCGCACTTAGCTGGTTTTCCAATCTCCGGGTATAGGTGATCCATTTGCTGTCGGGAGACCAATCGGGCGTGAATTTGGGCATGGGATTGGCATAAATATCCCTGTCGATTTTCACGGGCTCTTTATCCTCCATATTCATGTAATACAAATTCAGATGCTTATCGTAAAAAGTTAGCTTCTTACTGTCGGGCGACCAGTAAGGGCCGTGATAGAAGGAGGGATCATCGAAAGTTATGGCGGTTGGTTCGGTTTTTCCTTTCTGATCGGTGATCATAAGCTGGTATTCTCCTCCGGCATCGGAAAACCATGCGATTTTTTCCCCATTGGGTGACCAGGCCGGAAATCGATCATGAACAGCCGGTGTTTCGGTGATATTCCTTATGTCTCCCTTTTCCGTGGGTATGGTGAATATATCTCCCCTCACACCCATCAGGGCTCTCACTCCGGTAGGGGATATCGAGAAGTCCCTGATATAATCTTTGCCGTCTGCATAATGCGGCCGTTTGTAGGGTATATCCGGGTTGATGGTGATGTGAAGTGTATTCAGCTCTTTCTCTGATATATCATACAGGTGAATTTTGCCTTCCTGTTCAAAAGCCAGTCTATCTCCGCTGGAATAAAGGTTTTTCACCGGATAATCCTCAAATGTTGTAACCTGGGTTACCTCACCGGTTTCCCTGTCATATCTGAATACGTTATTATATCCGTTGCGGTCGGAAAGGAAATAAACCCGGTCGTTGCCTGCCCATACAGGATAGGTGTTATTGGACTGAGCAGAAGGTATTTTTTCTATTTCATAAGTGTCATTATTGAAGATCCATATTTCCGGCGTATTGCCTCCGCGGTAATGCTTGAATGCCATAACTTCACCGGGAGCGGGATTTTTAATGTATGCCGTATAATTCCCATCAGGGGATATTTTTCCCTGGTGGGCTTCCGGAATAGGCATTGACTGGGGAAGGCTCCCTTCCCTTTTAACTGTGAAAAGTTTCTGGTATCTCCCACTGTTGGATTCCCGGGATGAAGCAAATATGATCTCATCATTGCCCTTCCATCCCCTTAGGATATCCTGTGAGGGGTGGTGCGTAATCCTCTGAGGTGTGCCTCCTTCAGCTGATACCACATAAATATCGGTGTTGCCTTCATAAGTTCCCGAAAATGCGAGCCACTTTCCGTTCGGGGAGAACATAGGCCGGCTCTCTACTCCCTCATGTACGGTAAGCCTTTGAACATGGTTGCCGTCGGTATCGGCAGTCCAGATATCCCCCGCGTAGGCAAATGCAACCAGGTTCTCATGAACGGAAGGAGTTCTTAGCAAAAGGGTTTCTTCAGCGGACTGGGCAAAAAGCATCAATCCGCTAATGATAAAAGTAAAAAATAAAACGGTCTTCTTCATCTTCATATAATTTTATGGTTATTGGTTGAGATTATTATTGATTTTGTTCAAAATTTTCATTTAGGCATGAAACATCTCTGAACGCCATGCTTTCCTAACCCGAATTATTCTTGAATAATTCTGTCGCTACTGAAAAATCTAACTTTTTGCTTCAATGTTTTTCGCAAAAAGTTGATTTTTCTAGAGCGGGGTAACCTG
>JBNJFN010000289.1:0-3320 GCA_051746885.1 Bacteroidota bacterium
TTATTTAGAAATATTCTAAAATAAAAAAATCGGGCGAAACGTCAACTTTTTGTCCACCCGATTTTTTACTTTCTTTGTTTCTAAATCATTACGAGATATTGATGCGGAGAGAGGGGGATTTGAACCCCCGGTACCCTATTAAGGGCACGCCGGTTTAGCAAACCGGTGGATTAAGCCGCTCTCCCATCTCTCCGAAAAAGCGTTGCGCAAAAATAGTAAATTGGAGCCAAACCACAAAGAAATTCTAAAATTCTTCTTATGTGAGCCATCACCGGCATTTAACCAGCAGAATAACCTCACGCAAGCTTACCTTTGCGTTTACAGTTAATCCTCTTCATCTCCGATATCACCAGGATCCTTGTAATCATCCTCGTCTGGCCTTGATATGGCATCCCGCATTTCGGTATCGGACTGGATGTTCTTCATCCGGTAATAGTCCATCACACCGATGTTGCCGTTCCGCAGGGCTTCGGAAATGGCCTGGGGTACTTCCTTCTCTGCCTGTATCACAGCAGCCCTGGCTTCCTGGGCTTTCGCCTTCATCTCCTGTTCTTCGGCAACGGCCATGGCTCTTCGTTCCTCTGCCTTGGCCTGGGCAATGTTCTTGTCGGCATTGGCCTGATCGATCTGCAAGCCGGCACCCACGTTCTTGCCAATGTCCATATCCGCAATATCAATGGAAAGGATCTCAAAAGCGGTTCCCGAATCCAGTCCTTTCTCAAGAACCACACGCGAAATGGAATCCGGATTTTCAAGCACAGCTTTATGGGAGCTGGCCGAACCGATAGAAGATACGATCCCCTCCCCGACACGGGCCAGAATAGTCTCCTCTCCTGCACCACCTACAAGCTGTTTGATATTGGCCCGTACAGTCACCCGGGCCTTGGCAATCAACTGAATTCCGTCTTTGGCAACTGCAGTCACAGGAGGTGTGTTGATAACCTTGGGGTTAACCGACATCTGTACCGCCTCAAAAACATCCCTGCCGGCCAGATCTATGGCGGTGGCCATCTTAAAATCCAGGTTGATGTTGGCCTTCTCTGCCGAGACCAGGGCATGTGTCACATCTGGCACATGACCACCTGCCAGGTAGTGTGCCTCCAGGTCGTTCCGGTAAAGTGTCAAACCGGCTTTATTTCCTTCTATCATTGAATTGACAACAACTGCAGGAGGTACTTTCCTCCACCGCATCAAAACGAGCTGAAGCAACGATATCCTTACTCCGGATACAAGGGCTGAAAACCAAAGTCCTATTGGAACAAAATACAGGATGATCCAAAGACCGATAATGGCCCCAATGATAATTACAATATACATTCCGATTCCTTCCATAATTATTAAATTAAAATGTTTATTCGTCTATTGGTTTTACAACTACACTAAAATCTTTCATGTTTACAACCCTTATTTTTTTCTTTTGTTCAACATAAGGGCCGATGGATTTGGCTTCCAGGTATTCTCCGTTGATAAGAACCTTCCCCATGGGATTAAGCCGGGTAACAGTCACACCCTCATCCCCCACCTTCACTTTTTCCTCTTCATAGGAAGAAACCCTGCCGCTAATGGTGGAATCCAGCATCAGCCGTTTCCAGGTTTTCGCCCGAAGGGAATAGGCTATAACCACCACCGAAAGAAATACCGCGCCAGCCAGAATATAATGCCCCTCCGGTGTACCCAGGTTCTCATAACCCATATAGATTCCGCCTACAATCAAAATAAAACCGGCTATACCTGCCACGGTAACACCGGGAACCAATAAAAACTCTACAAGAAAAAGAAAAATTCCCAATAGAATCAATAACAAAATGGCAATAAATGACATCAGATAAAAATTAATAAATCTCAGCCTGCAGACCCCGGTCCGTCAATCCATCTTTCATCACCTTAAGTTCCTGATAAGGACCCTTCTTAACCTCGCATTTTCCATTATAATGCGTCAGGTAAGTACATTGCTCAGCCTGCACATTATCATGATTGCATATCTCTATCAACGATTCAATAACATAATTGAAATCATTCACCTCATCGTTGTAAAGGATAAGGTTCTTTTCCTTGTTTCCATCAGATTGGGAACCTGAATTCTGCTGTTGGTGTAGTCTGTCTCCTTCACCCATGTTTATGGCATTTCATTTTACATTCAGAGGGTTAAAGATAATTGTATAATTTGCAATTTCAAAAAATTTGCTGAATTTTTCGTTCTTTAATCAACTTTTCTGTTTCCCGATGCGAGGTAGAAGAATCGATAAGTCGCTACCAACGGGAAAAAAGTAACCATTCAAAAATAATAAATATAAACTGTATTTTGTTGATAAAATTATTAACCTATAACAATTTATTTGATGCATTCTTGTTAACTTTACCTAACCAAAAAAATTTTGTATGGCTACAAAACAGAACAACAATTCAACGCAACAAGAGACAAAGGCAAATCAGCAGGAAGCAAAACAGAAAGATAAAAAAAACACAAAATCACAGGTTGATCAGGAAAAGATGAAAGCCCTGGAGCTCACCCTGGATAAGATCGAGAAGGGTTATGGCAAAGGTACGATCATGAAGATGGGGGATAAGGCAGTAGTAGATGCCCCTTCCATTTCATCCGGATCAATTGCCCTTGATATGGCATTGGGTATTGGAGGATATCCCCGCGGCAGGGTTGTAGAGGTTTATGGTCCCGAAGCCTCGGGCAAAACAACCCTGGCCATTCATGCAATTGCCGAAGCTCAGAAAAAGGGCGGTATCGCTGCCATTTTAGACGCGGAACATGCTTTTGACCGTTTTTATGCAGAAAAACTGGGTGTAGATGTGGAAAACCTGCTCATCTCACAGCCCGATCACGGAGAACAGGCCCTTGAAATCGCCGATCATCTGATTCGTTCTGGTGCTGTTGACATCGTGGTGATTGATTCAGTGGCTGCCTTGACTCCAAAATCAGAGCTGGAAGGCGATATGGGTGACTCCAAAATGGGTCTTCAGGCAAGGCTTATGTCACAGGCACTCCGTAAACTGGCAGCGAACATCAGCAAAACCAACACCTGTTGTATGTTCATCAATCAGTTGCGTGAAAAGATCGGGGTGATGTTCGGCAATCCCGAAACGACAACCGGCGGCAATGCTCTGAAATTTTATTCTTCAGTAAGGGTGGATATCCGGCGTATCGGCCAGATCAAAGAAGGAGAAGAAGTAAAAGGAAGCCGCACCCGGGTAAAAGTGGTGAAAAACAAACTTGCTCCGCCGTTTCGTAAAGCCGAATTTGACATTATGTACGGTGAGGGTATCTCAAAAGTCGGAGAGATCATCGACCTGGGTGTTGATCATAAGGT
>JBNJFN010000289.1:3420-4661 GCA_051746885.1 Bacteroidota bacterium
GCTAAATTAATTCACATAACCCTTTTTATTTATGAAAAACATTATCTCTTCTGTTCTAATAGCTGCAATGGTAATTTTATCAGCTTGTTCGGAAAAAAAGGAGAAATCTGTCCAAACGACAGATAATCCTGTTAACCAGGTAAAGCTGGAATCCGAGACCATGACCCCCGAAGCTTTATGGTCATTTGGAAGAATCAGCGGCGTGAGGGTTTCTCCAGCCGGGGATCAAATACTTTTTCGCTCCACTTTTTACGATGTGAAAGAAAACGGAAGTAACGGAGAAATTTTTGTCACATCAGTTGAGGGGGATGAAATGAATAACGTTACCCGCACGGAAGCTACTGAATTTAATGCAAGGTGGCGCCCCGACGGAGAAAAAATAGGATACCTGTCATCCCAAAGTGGTTCCACACAGTTATGGGAGATGAATCCAGACGGAAGCAGCAAAAAACGGATATCGGATATTGAAGGTGGCATCAATGGTTTCGAGTACGCCCCGAACCAGGAAAAAATATTGTACATCAAGGAGGTCAAGCTCGATAAATCCGTGAATGACATCCATCCCGACCTGCCCGAGGCCAATGCAAGAATCGAGACCGACCTGATGTACCGCCATTGGGACGAATGGCACAACTACAAATACAGCCATGTTTTTGTAGCAGATTACAATGGCAGGGAAGTTACCAATTCTCTAGATATTATGGAGGGAGAGAAATACCACTCCCCACTGGAACCCTTTGGAGGCATGGAACAGGTAAACTGGAGCCCAGATAGCAAAAAAATAACCTATACCTGTAAAAAACTCACAGGCAAGGAATATACCCTTAGCACCAACTCCGAGATATACATCTATGACCTGGAGAGCGGTGAAACAAAAAATTTAACAAAAGAAAAACACGAAGGGTATGACAAGGCAGCGGTTTATTCTCCAAACGGTGAAATGATCGCCTGGGAAAGCATGCGCAGGGACGGTTATGAATCCGATAAGAACCGAATCTTTGTGTATGACTTCAAAACCGGTGAGGAAATCAATTATTCAACGGGTTTTGAGCAAAATGCCCAGGGACTGACCTGGAGTGCCGACAGCAAAAAGCTTTACTTTACCAGCGATTACCATGCACGTTTTCAGATATATGAGCTTAACCTGGAGAGCAGCAGCATAAGAGAAATTACGGAAGGAAGACACAACTACAATTCAGTGGAGCCCGCAGGAGATATCCTGATAGGCTCCAAACAATCTA
>JBNJFN010000290.1:0-4652 GCA_051746885.1 Bacteroidota bacterium
CTGCCTTTTTTCAATCCCTGACCTCTTCCGGTAAGGGGTCGTTCAGGTGCTTCGGGAACCCTCTTTTTCCGCTTCGGATTGCATCTGCCTTGCTGCCTGTCATAGGCCCTTCTCCCAGTGGGCCTGTTCTGTTTAATCCTGGCATAGTAACCTCCATTATTTTTATGTTTCTACAATAAATTCCATTGCAAATATAATGAACATATGTTCAAAATGCAAATAATCTTCGGTGAATGTATCAATGGTTTTAATTATTTCTGAAATCTTTTTTATTTTTATGCGAAAATGTAAATCTATGAAAAGACAAGTCATTCTTCTATGCACATTTGTATTGATATTTATTGCAGAAACTTCATTAAGTCAATCTGCTGGAAAGATTAGCGGAGAATTAAAAAGATGGCATCCTGTGACCGTTACATTTGAAGGGCCAAACGTTAGCGAGACTGATGCGTTTAACCCTTTCCGCGGTTATCGGCTCAATGTAACATTTCGTCATGAAAGTGGGCGGGAGGCTTACGTCGTTCCCGGTTATTTTGCTGCTGATGGCAATGCTGCCGAAACCAGTGCCAAATCGGGGAATAAGTGGCGAGTGCACTTCACCCCCGACCGAACAGGTGAATGGACTTATATTGCGTCTTTTCGCCGGGGCAAGGATGTAGCAGTCAGTTTGAGTCCGACAGCGGGTGAGCGCGTGTCTTTTAACGGAGCCAAAGGTACGTTTGAGGTAGAAGAAACCGATAAAAGTGGTCGTGACCATCGTGGAAAAGGCATGCTCCGGTACGTGGGAGAGCACTATTTGCGTTTTGACAATGGTGAGTGGTTTATGAAAGGTGGCGCAGATGCCCCGGAGACATTATTTGCCTATGAAGATTTTGACGGAACTTTCATGCAAACCGAATCTGCTGAGCACAGTTACGATGACATTTTACTCTGGGGAACCACGCAGCATAATGACCGGCGGGGATCTTTTGGGCTTAAATCATTTGATGCTCATGTGCGGGACTGGAATGAAGGAGATCCGGTTTGGCAGGATGGCAAGGGAAAAGGCCTTATCGGGGCCCTGAATTATTTATCCGGCAAGGGAATGAATGCCTTTTCATTTATATCTGTTACCGCCGGTGGAGATGGGAAAAATGTATGGCCCTGGATCAACCCTATGGAAACGGATCGTTACGATGTTTCCAAACTTGCGCAATGGGAGATGGTTTTCAGCCATGCTGATAAGCTTGGTTTATTTACTCACATTAAGACCCAGGAAACCGAGAACGATCTGTTATTGGACGGAGGTGAGCTAGGTCCCGAAAGAAAACTGTATTACAGAGAATTGGTAGCGCGGTTCGCACACCATCATGCCCTTAATTGGAATCTTGGTGAAGAGCATGACCTGTGGAATGAGCTAAATGACAAAAATATGGATCTGGCTAAATCTTATGCAAAGTATTTCCACGAGCTCGATCCTTATGATCATCCGGTGGTTATCCATTCCTATCCTAATAATTATGATGAGGTATATGGGCCGCTCCGTGGTTTCGAATATTTTGAAGGACCTTCCGTTCAGACCAATAATATGCGGCCCTGGGATAACTTTGAAAGGATCAGATCGTTGGTACAAATGTCTGCCAGTTCATCCCGTAATTGGAACGTATCCCTGGATGAAGCGGGTAGTGGTGGCCTGGGTGTGACAACAGATGACTGGGATGACAACTATAACCAGGACGATGCCAGGGCGGTTTATTGGGCTGCCATCGCAGCCGGCGCGGATGGTATTGAATGGTATTTTGGTTACGGAGAAGAACATAATGACCTTAATGCAGAAGATTGGCGTAGCCGGGATGCCCTATGGGACTATACACGGTATGCGATGGATTTTTATCGTGATAATGATATTCCATTCTGGGACATGGAAACTGCCAACCATCTCACAAGGAGTGAAAAAGATTTTGTCTTTGCAAAGCCGGGTGAGGTTTATGTTATCTATCAGCCCGATGGGGGTCCCTCTACACTTAATCTTCAGGATTATACCGGCACTTTTACAGTTGAATGGTATAATCCCCGGAAAGGTGGAGCACTTCAGAAGGGTAGGGTGCCTGAAGAAGTACCACAGACATATTCGAGGGAGCCGGCAAGTGTGCTTTCAGCCGTTCCTGATATAACACAGCCTGTTGTTCGGGACAATCAAGTCATAGAAGTTAAAGGCCCGGGCAGCGTCTCGTTGGGTCTGCCACCGGTAAAAGAGGAAGAAAGAGATGATTGGGTAATACTTGTAAGAAGGCGTTAATTCGATAAAAATTTCAGAAAGCTTGCCGTACATGTATTAAGTCTTCATACCGGGGTCTCAGATTTGCCATTTTAAAAGGTCAAGACCTTGGCATTGGTGCTTTTAAGGTATTCGGTCAATGGTTTTCCCATTCCCTTTACTTCAAAATCCAATGCTTTCAGATCGTCAGCTACATTGTAGCTTCTGGCACAAACGATACAAGCCTGGATTTCTACACCGTCTTCCTGCATTGCTTTCACTTTTTCCTGGAGCTTTTTGTTCTCTGCAATAAGTTTTGCCGACGGCCCCCATACAATCAGTGTAACTTCTTCAAACCATTGATTTTTCTTAGCTGCATGGGTATACATAAAAGCAACCCGTTCAGCCACATAAGGATCGTCACTTGTCCATAGTACCACCAATTTGTCGGATGTTTCCGATTGAAGATCTTCCTGTGCCATAGTTTGTAAATTTGCAAGCGTTAAAACGCTTATCAGCGCGAATAATATAATTTTGCCTTTCATAGTTGAGTGTTTTTAGATTTCGTAATCTTGTTCTTCCGGACTATTTTGTCCTTTGAGTGAAATGGTCATGTTCACAAAATTAAAGTATGCCACCACCAGGGTAGCGTCTAATATGGCATTGTCGCTGAATCCTTTGGTTTTTAAAAATTCAATACGGTAATCGTCTGTGAAGCTGGCCGGGTTGATTGTCAGTTCTTTTGCAAATCGGCATAACGCCTTCTGGTGATCGCTCAATCCGGCTTCTTCTAAATTGTTGATTAAACGGTTAATTCTCTCCTGGTCTTTCCAGTAGTGATTAAGCGCCTCACCATGATGCAACCTGCAATATTCACATTCATTGCTGACCGATACAATTACCGCCATCATCTCCCTGTCAGCCCTGGACAATTCCGATTTTGAAAACATGATTTCGAGGTACAAATCCATGTGCTTAACAATGCTTTCAGGTCGCAAGCTTTGTATCTTATGCATTTCTGCGATTTTTCCCCGCTTTTCAAATAAGTCGTCATAAATTTCTTTAAGTCTGCCGGTAGCCTTGTCGGGTTGAATAACCTGGATTCTGCTCATAACTTAATTTTTATGGTCCAGTTTCTCATGAATGAGTTTTTTCAATTGGTCAATATCCTCCTGGGAAAAGTCTTCTTCAGTGCTTTTTGCAATTCCTTTTTCAATCAATTCGCTTTGTTTCTCATAGTTCGTGCAAGCGCTACACATCATCTTGTGGGCTTTTAGCTGAATTTTTTCAATCCATGAGAGTCTGAAATGCATATGCTTTTCAATCAGTTCTGTTGCTTTCTTACACGAGAGAAAAAGTATGTGCATAATTTTTTTCATAAAGTCCTTAATCTTTCACGTATTTATCTTTTATTTAATTTACGAGTCTGTCATCCAGTTTGTTTCAATACAATCTCTCAGTTGCAGTTTGGCCCTGTGAATGATCTGCCAGTAATTGGACCGGGAAATGTTAAGTTCCTGACAAATTTCATTACCTTTTTTGCTAAGAAGATACTTTAATTTTACAGCAATACTCCAGCTATCAGGAAGCGCATCGAGGCATTCATCCAGTAATTTTTGAAAGTTTTTGTTATCCAGAAGATGTTGTTCGTCTTCCTCCCAGTCTCCGGGCATTTTTTCCTTGTTCCAGCTTCCCTCTTCATCGAAGAATTTAGAAAATTGCTGATGGTCGATATTTACCGACTGATTGACTTTTTTCCGGTAATGATCTGTGATTTTGTTGTTAAGAATGGCGAAGAGCCAGGTTTTCGGAGCGCTGTTTCCTTTGAACGTATCGATTTTTTCTGCAGCCGCCAAAAAAGTATCCTGCACAAGGTCTTTGGCTATTTCAGCATCCGAGATTTTATGTAATGCCCAGGAATACAAATTGCCCGTGTACTTTTCGACCAGTTCGTTCAGATTGATTGTTTTGTCAGCATTCATATCCTGTTGAACTTTAAATGAAAAATATACATATCATCTTTTATAAACAACAATAATAAATTAATGTTTATCATTCATTTCCAACAACTATTCTCCAGGGTCTGATATACCATTCGCTGATCAATCCGTTTTTAACATAGGGGTCGTTTTGGGCGAACTTCCTGGCTGCATCCGGATTGTCTCCCTTAAAAACAAGTATTGCACTGTCAGGTGGATCATCCAACGCACCTGCCATAACAAGTTCTCCGTTTTCATGGGCTTTTTGGGCAAGTTGAAGATGTTCATTACGAAAAGGGGCTCGCTTTTCAATGTAATTGTCAATGGTTTTGTAGAATAGAATGTAGTACATGATGGGGTATTGAATGTTAAGTTATCGTTTATAATGGTAAATGTGAGTTCAGTCTAAAAAGGCGCTCAGCGGCTGAACTAGCAAA
>JBNJFN010000291.1:0-1196 GCA_051746885.1 Bacteroidota bacterium
CATCGTGAGTGGGAGGTGAAACACAACCTGGCGACGAATGAAGTCAGACTGCATGTATCCAACAATGATCCTCAGTACAGGCTGGACGATATCAACTGGGCGATAAAGAAAAACGTTACCGAAATGTATTTCTACAAAAATAACAATTACGACACCCTTAGGGGAGAGGTAACCAGCAGGCGGGGTTTCAGACGGGATGACTGGGAAGCTGTAACCGTAACCCGCACGATACTGACTTCAACCCGAACCCATTTTCGGATTCGTGCTACACTGGATGCCTATGAGGATGATACAAGAATTTTCAGCAAAACCTGGGACGAGAGTGTACCCAGAGATATGATGTAATGTTTATTAAATTTACCCTGAATAATGGAATCAATAGATATGAAAAGAATCGGTTTAACCTTATTTTTATTAGTTTTTGCCTTTAGTTTGAAGGCGACCCAAAACCTGACCTATTTTGTTTATGTGGAATCACAGTTCTTACAAGGTTACTGGAAAGATGCGGATGAAGTATATAATAGTGGCAACAAATTTTTATACCCTCATAGTTATACGGATCTGTTCGGAACGGTAAAAAAGGATTTTTATAATAAGCTTTTGGAACGCTTAAATGAACATCATGACTTTTATACGGCTGTAAGCCTCGATTCCAATACACTGAAAAAGGTGGGTTACAAAGAATTTTATGATACACTAAATTTTGCTGTTCAGCCGGAGCTTACTGCTGACCAGATTAAGACCGTAAAGAATGAGCTTACCACTACAGTATTAAGCGCAGGAGAATGCCAGGCTATACGCTTAAAGTTTTATCAGAACGGCCAACCTGAAAAAAGCAGATTATACGATTACAGCGATTTGGATTATCCTGTTTTTGACCTGGTCAATATGAAAAGAGGAAGACAACGGGTAACCAGAGTTGTGGAAAAACACGTTCGGGATACGATTTACAAAACACGAACCGATACGGTAAAACAGGAAAAGGAGAAGGATACTTTGGAAGGAGTTCAGAAAGAACCTGGTGAAATGCAGAGGCGCTCCTGCTGGGACCGCTATCTCTGGCTGGCGGTTATTGCAGTTCTGGGAATACTGCTGGTAAGGGAAAGGAGAAGATCTAAAAAATAACTGTCTATTCGTTAATTAAACAGTGAATGTTTATTGAAAATTCGTGTATTAAATAACACTCCAATAAAAGA
>JBNJFN010000291.1:1296-4644 GCA_051746885.1 Bacteroidota bacterium
AAGGGAAAGGAGAAGATCTAAAAAATAACTGTCTATTCGTTAATTAAACAGTGAATGTTTATTGAAAATTCGTGTATTAAATAACACTCCAATAAAAGAAATTCCTAAGCTATTTTTCTATGGATTTTAAGAGTGCTTCAAACTTTTATACGCTTTTTTAAAATTTGATGTATAAAGGACATTAAAGCTCATCCAGAAGTTCTCTTGCTGGGTTGAGTTTAATTTTGCCTTCTTGATGCTGGTTAACTTCCTGTAGAGCTTCCTTTAATCCTTCCAGTATTTCAGCTTTAGAAGGTTCTTTATTTTCAGTTTCCTGAAATTCTTTTATATAGGATTTTAATTTTTCCCAGTCCTCTATAGGGATAAATACTCCTGTTTTTTGTCCTTTACTATCCAGTATGTATTGTAATTTCATGATTAATCAAAATTTCGTATTATTAATATAATTGTCATTTTAACAAAGATACAAAATGATTGTATAATTATGAAATAAATTTACTAGGATTGAATTGTTTATTTCACTTTATCTCCAGATCTTTTTCCGTTATGGTAAAGCGATAGTGCTCCACCTTATCTCCATGGCAGGTGATCTTCCAGGAATTCCGCCGGAAAAAATGTTTGTTTGCCTGGCTTTGCCCCCGGTTCTGCCACTCCTGCTCCAGAATATCTTTCCCGGAGAACCGGATCGTCTCAATGGTGCCTGTATAAAATCCTCCCAGGCCTGAATGGGTGTACACCAACTTTTTATTTCCGGGAGAAATGGTGAGCGTATCGTCTTGTGTATTCCCTTTGGCACTGATGCTGTAATCATAACCTTTTTGAACTGAAGGCAGGTGTTGGTGCCGGGTTTTTGATAGCGATCAAGAGACTGAACTTTTTGAATAAATTTTCTACAGATTTTATGGTTACATTTGCTTGAATATAATTTGTGAAAACTATCATTTCAGAAAAAAGACGTATCAGTGAAACTCCTTCTTGTAGAAGATAATCAGCAACTGGTAGAGGATATTGCCGGATTTTTAAATGAAGACGGATTTGTGACTGAATCTGCCGTTACCCTTGAGGAGGCTGAAGAAAAGATAGAACTTTACGAGTATGATCTGGTGGTTCTTGATCTTGGGTTACCGGACGGGGATGGACTGGACTTGATCCCGGTGATCCAGGAGCGGCATTCGGAAACGGCGATCCTGATCCTGACGGCTAAAAACGGGATCGACTCTAAAGTTAAGGGCTTGGACCGGGGTGCGGATGATTACCTGACTAAGCCTTTTCATAAGGCTGAATTGAATGCCAGAATCCGCTCTATACTCAGGCGAAGATTTGCCGGAGGACATAATATGTTTAATTTCAACGAGCTATCCATTGATTTGAATGCCCGGGAAGTGACTGTCAACAATAACCTGCTGAAGCTGACCAGAAAGGAATACGATTTGCTGCTGTTCTTCATATACAATAAAAACAGGCTGCTGACCAAGGAAAGCATTGCAGAACATTTATGGGGTGATCATATTGATCAGGCAGACAATTTCGACTTTATATACAATCACATTAAAAATCTGCGCCGCAAGATCAGCCAGGCCGGAGGAGGTGACTATATCCGCTCAATGTACGGTATGGGCTACAAATTTGTAACGGAGTAAACATGGGCAAAAGAAAATTGAAACTACTCTCAAAGGCTGTAATATTCTATCTGTTTTTTACGCTTGTTTCCTTCATTATTAGTGCTGTTATTTTGCAAAATGAAGCCGATAAGCATATGCACCGGATTTTGGAAAACCGGTTCCGGCACAGAGAGCGTTTTATTGAACATAAACTGGAACATGAACCACAGAAGATAAAAGACAATGATTTTGCCAGTGTTAAAAAGGTGGAAAAGATTCCGGAGGATTTTCAGCCGGTGTATTCCGATACGATAATGATGAATGAAAATACCCAGCGAGAGAATGTTTACCGCAAGAAAACCACTTATCTGACAGTGAATGGTACCCCCTACAAGTTGCAGATGACCAAAGAAGCCGATGAACTTTACCGTTTTAGAGACGATATATATCATATTGTGCTGCCGGTTTTTATCATTCTGGCTCTTGCCATATTCCTGGCCAACTATTTGCTCTCAGGTTATCTTCTTGATCCTTTCCGGCGTATCCTTAAGCAAATGTCTCAATATAGGATCGGGCAAACGGGATCCCTTGATCATATTAAAACTACCACTTATGAATTCGACCGGCTGAAGCAGTTGTATGAAAATATGCGCCAGCGTATTGAGAACGATTATTATCAGTTGAAGGAGTATACGGAAAACATGTCTCATGAGCTGCAGACACCATTGAGCATCATACAGAACAAAATCGAATCTTTGCTTTCTGCAAACGATTTAAAACCGGCACAGGCCAAACAATTAAAAGCCATTTATGAGGAAACTCAACAGCTTTCCAGGATGGGGCGGGCCTTGAATTTAATTACCCAGATAGAGAACCAGGAATTTAAAAATATTCAGATCATAACCACGGCACCTGTTATACGCAGCCATGTGGATAAGATTAGAGAAATAGCTGAAATGAAGCAGCTTTATATAGAAACGAACCTGAATGAGCAGCATAAGTTGACAATAGATTCGGATTTGCTGGATATTCTGGTGCGTAACCTGATCAAAAACGCCATGCGTTATTCTCATCCTTTAACTACCATACAGATAGAAACCGGTGAAGAATATTTCCGGGTGGTCAATCAGGGTGATGAACCTGAGTTTCCCGAAGAAGAAGTATTCCAGCGTTTTAAAAAAGGTAACCGGAAAAAATCCCTTGGTCTTGGGCTTGCCATCGTTAAGAAGATCTGTGAGTTCAGCGGACTGGACATCGATTATAAGTACCGGGATGGAAAGCACATTTTTACTGTTACTCCTTCAGATCATGCTTGAGTGCATCCATGCGTGAATGTTTGAATTAAGGCTAAAAGCGCAGGGTTCAGGGCATAGCGTTCAGTGCACAGAGCTCAAAGGCGCGTTGTCTCGTGTTCTTGTCCCGAAGGAGCGAAGCGGAAGCGGGGTCGGATCGCGGGTCTCGGGTTGGGTGTAGCTACAGTTATTACCTGTAGCTACATTTCGTATTATCGCACCCTTGCCCCATCGCATTGCCGCTTCGTTGTGCTTTAATGTAGTTGTAACGGCGTTAAAATGCACGAAAATAAAAAGTAAGGTACTAAACCTCTTATACTGCCCTCGTAGAGGGCCAATAGCGATAGAACAAGGCTGGGTGCATTCCCAATTTTTTCCAACTATCCTCTTTTATACCATTCCTACGGAATTCCGTATAGTCGTAGAATGTTAATGTAACCCGGGTTTACACCCGG
>JBNJFN010000292.1:0-4642 GCA_051746885.1 Bacteroidota bacterium
CACAAAATCGTTGACTGGCAACATATGGATGATGTAAAAAACAGGATGAGCCAGGACATTGAAGATTATCTTTTCAACATGAAAGAACAATATGGCCTGAATATCGGTTGGGATGAAATAGACGAGATCATTGAAAAAACGTTGGATATTGCAGAGAAACGATATTGATTGAATAACCTTTCGGTAGAGACGCCATGCATGGCGTCTCTAAACCATTTGTCGCATCAGATATATGCAGTAGAGACGCGATGCATCGCGTCTCCAATATCGTTTGGTGTATCGAATGTTTCAAGTAGAGACGCCATGCATGGCGTCTCTACCGAATGGTACCATGCGTAACAAAATGAAATAAAAATTATCACATTAAATTGATCAAGACGGAAATATGTCCACACACCACATCCAATATGGCAACAAACGAATTGAATTTGATGTAATTTATTCAAATAGAAAATCGCTGGGCATTACCGTTCATCCGGATAAATCTGTGTTGGTAAGGGCTCCTGAAAATAGCGATTATCAGAAAATACTGGATAAGGTGCGCGCCCGTAGTCGATGGATTCTTAAGCAACAAGACCATTTTGAATCTTTTCTGCCTGTTACCCCACCCCGGAAATATGTTTCAGGCGAGACCCATTTGTACCTGGGTAAGCAATACCGCCTGAAGCTATATGAAAGCAATAAAGAAGAGGTGAAGATGATCCGGGGATATTTGCAGGTTTTTACCAGGGATCGCAGTAACAAGGAGAAAATCAAAACCATGCTTGACAAATGGTATCGCCGGCATTTTGACAAAAAAATTGAAGAACGACTCAATGCATGCCTGGAACTGTTTAAAAATTATAACATTCAAAAACCCGACATATTGGTTCGCAGGATGAAAAACCGCTGGGGAAGTTGCACACCACAGGGAAAAATCATTCTCAATCCCGACATCATCAAAGCACCCACTAAAAGCATCGATTATGTGGTTATTCATGAGCTTTGCCACTTGATTCACCCCACCCACAGCAAGGAATTCTATGCCTTACAATCTGAGATGATGCCGGATTTGGAGAAGTGGAAGTTCAGGTTGGAGGAGATGTTGAGTTGAAGACGTAAACATACATTCAAAAATTTGTCATTATTTCTAAATAACTCTGGTTAATACCGTCGTGGGATTTATTATAATTTCTTGATGTACCATATATCAACAAATATTTATTTATCTTTGGATAATTTCACAAATTTCTCAATCATGAAAAAACTTGTTTATCAGCTGAAAATTACCTTGAAAGGATCCAAACCACCGATATGGAGAAGAATATTGGTTGATCCTGAGATCTCTCTTATAGACTTGCATCAAATACTCCAGACCACGATGGGATGGTCAGATTCCCATCTTCACGTATTTGCCGATCAAAAACATGAATATGCACCAGAAGAACTAGAGTTATCGGATACAAAAGATTCCTGGACAGTAAAACTAAAAGATATATTATCCCGGGAAAACCCAAAAATTTTGTATAGGTATGATTTTGGGGATGGCTGGGAACATGAAATTCGTCTGGAGAAAATTACTGAAGACGAAAGTGGAAAGCAGATTCCAAGATGTATCAAGGGAAGGCGAAATTGTCCTCCTGAAGATTGTGGAGGAATTGGAGGTTACGAGTGGTTATTAGAAATAATATCCGATCCAGAACATGAAGAACATGATGAGATGCTTGATTGGCTGGGTGGTGAATTTGATCCTGATTATTTTAATGCGCAAGAAGTGAATGAATTGCTTAGATAATGAAATTCCGGTACTCATTGATTATAACGCAAATAACCCGTTGAAGAAAGATTTTCTGAACTTTAACAGGTAATAAAATTTTCCGGTATTGTTATTTCATAGGCTTTATTCATCAGCTTTATTTCTGGCTTCATAAATAACCACAAGCATCCAGGGCCGAGATATGCTTCATTCCTTCCAGGTGAAACTTCTGAACTTTCGGTTTTTCGATTGTTTGCATAAGATTTCACCGTTAGCTTTTCACCTGATCTTTCAGCCATTTGGCCAGGGTATTTTTCACGGGGATCTTTCCCCGCGAGAGAAGCTTACCATTAATCTCCAAACCGGGAGTCATCATTACCCCGTAATCAGCAAATTCATTGACATCCGTGACTTTCTCAACCCGGGCTTCCAGGTTTTCTTCCTTAATAACTTCATTACAGAGTTGTTCCAGCTTTTCACAATTGGGACATCCTTCTCCGATAATTTGAACATGTAACATGATTTTTTTTCAGGTAAGTCATCCAATCCATGGCTACAAACCAAGAAATTTTCGGAACAGCTTTTGGGCATGGTCCCAATTTTCCTGGTTCAGGCAATATTTTATCTTGGGTCTTTCTATGGTGCCCTGGATCAGATCGGCATCTTTCAGCTCCCTGAGGTGCTGGGAAAGGGTGGATTTGGCGATGGGT
The DNA here is from genome assembly GCA_051746885.1 of Bacteroidota bacterium. GTDB lineage: Bacteria > Bacteroidota > Bacteroidia > Bacteroidales > UBA12077 > JAGXLC01. The sequence continues at coordinate 2,446 of JBNJFN010000292.1, forward strand.
AAAATTTCCGAAAGGTCTCCACTATAGCAGCATGACTGACTGGATAACAGCTCCAGGATGTACACGCGTACCGGGTGCCCCATTGCCTTGGCATAACGGGCCATTTGTTTCTGCTCTTCGGTTATTTTTTCCTGCATCCTGAAAGATTTTACTAATATACAAAGGTAACAAACTTTTAGAATATAATATTAAAGAAAGCGGGGGTCTTTTCTGACCCCCGCTTTGGCTCCAGGCAGTTATTTACCGGTGTATGGAAGTTTATTTCCCGTGTATTAGTCGTTGATGCATCTCCAGCATGTGTTCCAGGTCGAACTTGATCACTTCGCGATCGTAGGTCATGAAGCCGTTTACCTCGGTTTCCACGTCGGTGGTCTGGGTATAGACGGCTGCTGCCAGTCCCTGTTCCTTCAGCGGGAATACTTTCTTCAGCAGGGAATCGTACTGGTTGTGCAGTTTTTCCTTCGATTGTGAGGTTTCATAGTGCCCGGGCGCCCTCGAGAAATCCTGCAGCCACAGGTGGTCTTTCACCACGAGGGCCTGGCCCCCGAACTCGCCCAGCACGGCAGCACGGTTGTCTTCTGTTTCGGGCATATCCGGTCCGGGATAACTATGCATGTCATGAACATCACCTACCTGCCTGTCATGCCAGCCACTGGCATTATTCACCAGGCGGGTTGGATCCAGCTTTTCGGTCATCTCCACGATCTCGCGGGTTTGGAACTGTCCCCAGCCTTCATTAAAGGGCACCCACATCACGATGGAGGGATGGTTGTAAAAATCCTGAATCAGGTTCTTGTATTCCTTTTTAAATTGCTCGGCAGAGGCTTCACTGCGGTAAGGTATCTTCCCGGGGCGCATATCGCCGCTGGGCATGTCCTGCCATACCAGCATACCCATCTTATCGCACCAGTAATAGAATCTTTGGGGCTCCACCTTCACATGCTTGCGCAGCATGTTAAAGCCAAGGTCCTTGGTAACTTTGACATCATATCTCAAAGCCTCATCGGTAGCAGCAGTATACAACCCATCGGGCCACCAGCCCTGATCAAGGGGACCTAACTGAAAGAGCGGCTCATTGTTCAGAAACAGGCGCGTATATCCATCTTCTCCTTTTCCCAGAGAAATCTTCCGCATCCCGAAATAACTTTCCACCTGATCCACAACATTGCCTTCGTCATCCAAGAGCTGAACTTCAAGATCATAGAGGAACGGATCTTGCGGAGACCACAATTTTGGGTTATCAAGTTCAACGAACAGGCGGTTGTCGTGGAAACCTTTGGAGGTGCCCACTGATTGGCCGTCATCCTTTGCGATTACTTTCACCTGATGGGCTTCAGTAACATTATTGGCGCAAGCCTTCACTTTCAAACGGTTTTGATCGACCTGTGGCGTAATCTCCAGATCCCCGATGTAGGATTGGGGGACATACTCCAGCCAGACGGTCTGCCAAATACCGGTAACAGCAGTATACCAGATACTGCGCGGATCATGTGTCTGCTTGCCCACGGGCTGATGGCCCAGGTCAGTCGGGTCCCAGGCAGTGACCTCTATTTCCTGGGGTCCGGATGATTCAACATATTCAGTGATGTCGTAGGTAAAGGGATCGTAGCCTCCCTTATGTTTGCCTAAATGCTCGCCGTTGACGAACACGTCGCTCTCCCAGTCTACGGCACCGAAATGTAACAGAACACGTCCGTCTTCATATGGATTGTCCACGGTAAAACTGCGTTTGTACCATACCCGGTTTTCGGCGCCTACAATTTCTTTAACCCCTGAAAGAGCCGATTCCACTGGATACGGCACAAGAATTTTCTCCTGGTATTCATCGGGACTACCCGTTTTGGAAGTTATCTGAAAATCCCACAATCCATTCAGGTTCTTCCAGTGTTCCCGCTTCATCTGAGGTCGTGGATATTCGGGCAGGGCGTTTTCAGGATTCACTTCTTCCGCCCAGGGGGTGAAAAGCGGATTATCCGCCTTTTCATACTGTTTTTCCTGGGCCTGCAGGGTGAGATTGCCTAACCCGGCAAACCATACAAAAAATAATACAACGATGCTTCTCTTCATAGTTAATTGGTTTTGAGGTTCAAAAATTTTTATGGATAACGTAGCATTCGATATTCACTTAAAAAACATATTTCCAATTTTCTCTGCAAAATAAATAAATTAAATGACATTAATCGAAACAAGTTGCAAA
>JBNJFN010000293.1:0-4638 GCA_051746885.1 Bacteroidota bacterium
ACAATCCCTGATGATTCATTCAAAAAAGGGATTGATCGTAATGACGGGCTGCGCCCATCCGGGAATCGTAAGGATTGTAAAGAAAGCCAAAGAACTGACCGGTAAAGAAAGTGTATATCTGGTCGTTGGAGGTTTCCATCGTCCGCCGGGATCGACCGTGCAAGAATTCAGTGAACTCGGAGTCGAGAAAGTTGCACCCACCCACTGCACGGGAGATGAAGTAAAAAATGCATTTGAGGAAGAATACGGGAAGGATTTTGTGGAATATGGAGTAGGGAAGATAATAGAGATAAGGTAATATTAAAATAAATTAGTTGACAATTGGCAGTTGGCAATCCAATAGCAACAGAAGGGAGATAAAATTTATATATAATCGTTTACAGTCCAATCAGAATAGAATGTATGCTGCACGAGGTTGAAAAATGGATCAATCAGGACGGCGAGCCTTATTTAGAGAACATCGGTTTAAAAAAGAATTACACAGTGCTTGATTTTGGATGTGGTGAAGGTCACTATACCATCCCTGCTGCTAAAGTTGTAGGGGAACAAGGTAAGGTATATGCTGTTGATAAAAGCCGGTTCACACTTGATGAACTGATGGATGACGCTAAATCTCAGGGTTTGGACAACATTTTTCCCGTTGTGGATCATTCGGAAGAGCTGGATATTGATTTGGAGGAAGGAAGCGTGGATTTCATGCTTTTTTATGATGTGCTACACTTTATTGAACCTGAAAAAAGAAGGAAAGTTTATAAAAATGCCTGTAAATTACTAAAATCAGGTGGCATTCTTTCGGTTTATCCCAAACATATCGAATCCAACATGCCCATGATTCATCTGGCCAATGTAAACCTGGACGAACTCACAAAGGAGATAGAAAGCACATGCTTTTCTCTTGTTAAAAAAGAACTGAAGCATTTGTTCCACGATGATTACTATGATGAGGGATATATTCTAAATTTCAGGAAATAATGATGAACTTAAAAATTTTCGATGATCCATCTTTCTCTGAAAAATTGAGATCAGTTATAGAAATCAAATCGAAATAATTTTTAAATTGAGAATATTCTCATTATATTTGGCACTATTGTATAAGAGTTCAATTGTAGAAGACTGAATAAAATGAAAATAACAGTACTTATCGATAATGTAGCTGGTGGTAAATTGATTGCCGAACACGGTTTATCTTATCTTATCGAACACGACGGCCACAAAATACTTTTTGATACGGGCCATAGCGGGGCTTTTTTAAAGAACGCCCAAAATATGGGGATCGATATTCAAAATAATATAGAAACGGTGGTACTAAGCCATGGCCATTGGGATCATGGGGATGGTTTACGTTATATTCAGGAAAAAACCTTGCTGACGCATCCCGATTCGTTGATTAACCGTTACCGGGAAAAGGATCACAGCTATATTGGATTAACTTTAAGTAAAGACGAAATTGAGAAGAAATTTAACCTAATCACAACCCCTGAACCTTATTACATCACAAACAAAATCATATTCCTGGGTGGAATACCCCGGGAGAATAATTTTGAAGCACAATCAACCACCTTTGTTGATGGGCAAGGAAATCAGGATTATGTACCCGATGATTCGGCAATGGCTCTTATTCAAAATAATGAATTGCTGGTTATTTCCGGATGTGCCCATTCGGGTATCTGTAATATCATCGAATATGCCAAAAAGGTATCGGGTTTAAATAAGGTAAAACTTGTTATTGGAGGATTTCATTTGAAATATTACGATATACAGACGGAAAAAACCATTGAATATATTAAGAACCAAAAGATAGAACATATTTATCCCTCCCATTGTACTGAATTACCTGCTTTAACTGCTTTTTACCATCATTTTCATTTCCTGCAGGTTAAAACCGGGATGATATTTAAATTTTGAGTTAAAATATGGGACCATGAGATATTATCTAAGAAGCAAAATACACAATGCTACAGTTACCGAAGCCAATATAGAATATATCGGCAGCATCACCATAGATAAAATCCTCATACAAAAAGCTGATTTTGACATCGGTGAAAAAGTATACGTCTGGGATATTACCAATGGCGAACGACTGGAAACTTACATAATAGAAGGAGAAGAAAACTCCGGTGTGATCTGTATGAATGGTGCAACTGCTCATAAAATAAAAGTAGGACACAGAGTAATTATTGCAGGCTTTGAATTGGCAGACAAACCAATAAAACCCAACATTGTGCTGGTAGACGAAAAAAATAACTTTGACAGGTTTCTTGAATAAGAGGTAAGTTTTCTTATATATAGTCATTTGCCTTTTTATAAACAATATATGACTGTTTTTACATACTCAAATCAAAAATGAATCAGTTATGGCAAAGTATTTAGTCTCATCAGCAGGGGATAAGCTGGATTCAAAAATATCGGGAAGGTTCGGACATGCAAAATATTTCATCGTCATTGATCCCCAAACAATGGATTATGAGGCTTATCCGGGTGTTGAGCCGGATCAGGAAAAGCCGGACATTGGAAAATTCATGAAACAGGGCATCTCCAAAGTAATTGTTGGCAATATCGGACCTTCAGCCTTCAATGAGGCCACCGGCTATAGATTAAAAGTGTATCTCTGTCGTAAAATGACAGTAAGAGAAGCAACAAGCAAGGTTTACAACAATGAGCTTTCGCCGATGCAGGAGCCCACACTCAAAGAAAGCCTGCACTCTCCCCATAAATCAAGTGGCAATGTTAGTGGACGTGGCATGGGCCTGGGAAGAGGCACAGGCAAAGGACGCGGAATCGGAAAAGGAAGAGGCGGTGGCAAAGGCCGGGGCCGGGATTGATAATATAGGCATAAATTGTTATTAACTACTTCTATGTCAAGATTCTATTTTACATAGCTTGTTATAGATAGCAATTTGGAAAGAACATTAAAATCGTCAGTCAGCATGTTGTTCCCGTGCTTGTATCCGGGGATAACCCCCATCAGGTCATTCGTACACTTCAGGCCCATGTGGATTCAATTAAAGCAGAATGGGAAAAGAATACAGAAGCCTATCAGCATCTGAACTTTAAAGATACTGTAGTTCAAGAGAAAGAAAATACAATGGATAATAAAAAGTAATAACCGGTATAGTAAGCAATTGGATTGACCAGAAAGATTAACAGAGAAATCATATGACCGAAAATACAAAACTTTATCCCGAATCAAGAGTCGAACTGACTCCATTTAGTTTAAAACATTATGACAGACTACTGGATCTGGTCAGTTTTGGCTTTTATAAACCGTTAATAAAACAGGCCATCCGGTCTTTGAACATTCAACCGGAGGACAAAATCATTGATTTTGGTTGTGGTACGGGTCGCAATGCCTGCTATATGGCAAAATACCTGTCACCAGAGGGTGAAATTATTGGGATTGACATATCGGAAATTATGGGAGAACATTTCGAAAAGAAATGTAAAAAGTATCCCAACATCCATTTTATCAAGCAGCGAATTGATCAGCCCTTTGACCTGAACGAACAATTCAACAAGGTATTCATCAGTTTTGTCTTTCATGGATTTCCCCATGAAGTACGTAAAACCATTCTGCAAAACGCCCTGAACCACCTTAAAACAGGTGGGACTTTAAATATTCTCGATTATGCTGAATTTGATATTCGGACTGCACCAATCTATAGCCGGATGATATTCAATATCCTGGAAGGCAAATGCAAATATGCCTATGATTATATTAAAAGAGACTGGAAGCAGATTCTGAAAGAGTACCATTTTGGGGAATTTGAAGAAACCAATTTTGTAAATAACTTTTTGCGAATGCTAAAAGGGGTAAAATATGGATAAAACCAAAGAGGAGAATAGGTTGATCGCCGTTCCTACAAATGATGGCATCGATATTTTCAGTAAAATGCTGGGAATGGCAAAATATCTGTACATTTACAAGATAGAGAATGGAACATGCCGGCTTATAGAAAAAAGAGACAATCCTTACGAGCAGACCAAACAACGTCAAAAAACCCTGGATGTTTATGAAATTATCAAAGATTGCGACATCATTGTATCTGAAAAAATTGGTAAAAAGGGTGTAAAACGACTTGATGACAGAGGGATGAAGCTTATTTTCAGAAGCGGAAAGATAGAAGAGGCCTTGGCTGATGTGATCCGAAATCAATGAATAAATTGTTAAATTGACACATTGCTACATTGTTACAATATCAAATGGGAGAGCGATCAAATGAATTACTGAGACAATATTTAATACTTTGTTTTAATTAAAGATGAGTTCAGTCTAAAATGAGTATCACCTCAAATTATCAAAAACTAAGAAAGGAAATACCTGATCATGTTACCATCGTACTGGCAGGTAAAACCAAATCGGCCGAAGAAATCAAAGAAGTGATTGATGCTGGTGCAACGGATATAGGAGAGAACTATGTGCAGGAAGCTGAAACCATCAGACAGGAATTGGGAGATAAGGCAAATAAAGTCAGATGGCACATGATAGGTCATCTGCAAAAGAATAAGATAAACAAAGCCCTGCCCATTTTTGATGTGATCCAGACGATAGATTCTTTAAAAAAGGCCGGGGATATAGATAAAAGAGTAGAAAAAGCAGGAAAAAAGATAATTCCTGTTCTGATAGAAATCAATATTGGC
>JBNJFN010000294.1:0-4626 GCA_051746885.1 Bacteroidota bacterium
ATTATTATGTGAAAGTTATTGATGGTAATGGATGTGAGGTTATTGAAAATGCCAGAATTTCTCAGCCCTCAAAACTTGAGGTGGAATATACGACTGAAGATTGTCAGTGTTATGGTGATGATACAGGGCAGATCAATCTGGCTGTAGAAGGAGGCACAGGAGAATATAGTTATGAATGGTCGAACGGAGAGACGACCCGGAATCTTTCCGATATTCCTGCCGGCGAATATGAAGTGATTGTGACCGATGAAGCGGGTTGTTCTGTTGCCGAGAATATGAAAATAGAGCAACCTACACCGGTGGAGGCAGAAATTACCGACTCTGGAGGACCCCTTTGTTTTGGCGATGAGGGAGGTTATGTCAAAACAAGTGTTCATGGAGGTACAACACCTTACCGTTATGAATGGAACAATGGAGCATCTTCTTCCAATTTGAAAGATGTCGGACCTGGTGAATATGCCCTTACAGTGACTGATGATAAGGGGTGTTCTTCTGAAGTGTCTGTGGAAATTACCGGTCCTGAAGAGCTTACAGGAGTTTTGTCAATAGAGGAAGAGATAAGCTGCTACAAGGGAGATGACGGGGCTGTTGGTCTTGAACTTTCCGGTGGCGTCGGTCCCTATGAGATCAAATGGTATGGAGAGAATAAATCGTTTAGTGAAAGCTCTTCCAGACTCTCAGGACTTGAGTCGGGATTATACCGGGCTGTTGTGCAGGATGCCAACGGATGTTCCTGGAAAGATTCAGTCCGCTTGACAGCTCCCTCGGAACCATTCTTCGTGGAATTGAACGAATACCACTTGAGTTGTCATGGTGGAGATGACGGAGCCATTGATGTGGAGGTCCATAATGGGACAGCTCCTTTCAACTTTACCTGGTCCAATGGACTTAAAACCCGTGATGCTTCGGGGTTGACCTCTGGCAAACACGCGGTTTCGGTAACAGATGCAAAGGGATGCGAGGCTGAAGCCAGTACAGTCTTGCTTGAGCCCCCTAAAATAACTGCGGAAACCTTGATAAACGCACCAAGCTGTAAAGATGCCGACGATGGAAGTGCCGAGATTGTATTGTCCGGCGGCAATTCTCCCTATACTGTGGAATGGAGCAACGGGACTTCCGGAAATAAGATTGAAGAGCTTAATGCCGGTTTCTACAGTGCAAGGGTGACTGACAACAACCTGTGTGTTCAGGAATTTGAAGTTGAAATTCCTTTAACGGACAAAGCTTGTGTTGATATTCCCACAGCTTATACTCCCAATGGCGATGGCATTAATGATACGTGGGAGATTCGAGGAATTGAGTTTTATCCCGGATATACGATAAAAGTTTTCTCAAAATGGGGAGATCTGATATACTCTGCCTCGGCAGGAGATGCTTCCTGGGATGGCACTTTTAAAGGGGAAAAGCTGCAGGCTGCATCATATTATTATGTGATTGATTTAGGCGATGGAAGCACGCCATTTAAAGGACTTGTAACAATTATTAGGTAATAATGAAAAAATTGAAAAAAATTTCGCTGATTTTACTGTTGCCACTTTTGGCAGGCTACAATCTGAAAGCCCAATGCAATTTTGAGGTTTCTGTCAGTAAAACGGATGTTTCTTGCTACGGAGAAGCTGATGGTTCTGCCGGGGTTGAAGTGAAAGGGTCTACCGGTCCTTACACCTTTCTTTGGTCGAATGATGCTGAAACTACTACCGAAGTGGAAAATCTCGAGGCACAGACGTATTTTGTTAAAGTGACAGATAATAACGGGTGTGAAGTCATAGAGTTTGTAACGATCGAGGAACCTCCCCGCCTGGAGGTATCACTGGAAACAGACCATGTGGAATGTAATGGTGACAACTCAGGGGAAATCCGTGTTCAATCTTCTGGCGGAACCGGAAATTATCAGATTAATTGGTCTAATGGAAGTGATTCAGAGGTTAACAGCTCGCTTTATGCCGGTGATTACAGTGTTACGGTAACCGATGAGAATTATTGTGAAGCTTCGGCCGAAGTAAGTGTAACTGAACCTTCACCTATAGAACTTGAATACGAAGTTGAGCATGCACTGGGGCATGGAAGTTCAGATGGAAGCATTGATATCTCTGTGGAAGGGGGGGTGTCCCCTTATGAATTTCAGTGGGCTTCAGACGATGGTTTTGCTGATGACGGGGAAGATGTCCATAATATCCCTGCCGGAACCTATGAGGTGACGGTGACAGATAACAACGGATGCCAGAAGAAAAAGAGCATCGAAGTGCAAGAACCCGAAGCCCTCGAGGTTGATTTTGAAGTGACGGATGTCCTTTGTTATCAGGGTGCCGACGGAAAGATAGAAGCTACTGTAACCGGGGGTGAACCACCTTATGATTATGAATGGGCCAATTCAAGCATTATTCTCAACCAGACTGGCACTAAGATCAGCGGGTTAAGTGCTGACACCTATTCTCTGAAAGTGACGGATGCCAATGGGATTTCACTGATGAAGAGAGGAATAGAAATTGAAGAACCTTCTCAGATTTTGGCCAACATCACAACCAAACCGGCCTCCTGCTATAATAGTGAAGACGGCGAGCTTGAAGTCAGTGTGTCCGGGGGTGCTGGGAATTACAGTTACTTATGGGACAATGATGGCGAAACCACTTCCAGCATAGACGGCCTTTCGTCAGGAGATTACTCCGTGAGGATTGTGGACAAGAATGGATGTTCGATGACGGCTGAAGCTACGGTTGAAAGACCTGGGCCAATCAAAATCACCCATGATATTAAACCCATTACATGTGAAGACCAGAGTGACGGGGAAATAAGTGTTTCGGCAACAGGTGGGGTTTCTGGTTTCGAATATAGCTGGAGCAATGGCGAAACTTCTCCGGATATAGACGAACTCTCCGAGGGAACATACAGGGTGACTGCAACAGATGCAAACGAATGTGAGGTTAGTGAAGAATTTTACATTGATCCCGGAGAGGGAAACTGTATTTCTATTCCCAATGCTTTTACTCCCAATGGTGACAACATCAATGATGTCTGGGTGATTGCCAACAGTGACCTATATCCTGATATGACAGTCAAGGTGCTTAGTAAAGAAGGAAGTGTCGTTTTTGAAAGCAATGGTTATGATGACCCATGGGAGGGAAGATATAAGGGCAAAAAGCTTCCATCAGGGACATACTATTACATCATAGATTTCAAAAATGGGGACGATATATATAAAGGGACAATCACCATTGTCAGGTAGATATAGAACAGATAATCATTGAATAATATGTTTTCAGAATATTTAGATGTTTCAGTTGATCAAAATAATACGAGCATGAACGATTTAAAAAAAATACAAAAGGATCTTTTAAAGTGCCTGTTTGTTTTAATGGCATTATTTGTGTTTAAAACAACAAATGGGCAACAGGTTGTGGGGAGTACCCTCTATAATCAAAACCGGCTTACTTTTAATCCTGCTTACGTAGGAATGTCTGATGATATTCCGGTTACTGCACATATGCGACAGCAATGGCTGGGGTTTGATGATGCCCCACGTTCCCAGTTCTTTTCTTCTCATGGTTATCTTCCTAATGAAATTGGTTTTGGCGGTGTGATCTACAATAACATTTCAGGACCTACTCGTCAAACCGGATTGAAAGTTGCTTTTTCCAAGCATTTGCAGTTGGATGAAAACCATTGGATTTCTTTAGGTATTTCGGGTGAGTTGTATCAAAATGTGTTTGACCAGGACAATCTGCAAACGGCGAATGCGAACGACCCTGCTCTGACAGGGGAAGTGCAGCAACGGTTTGCTCCGGATGCATCAAGCGGTTTTTTCCTTTATTCAGATAAATACTTTGGCGGTTTTTCTGTGGTTAACCTCATAGAATCAAAATGGGATATGTTGACTACCAATGCCAATTTCAAAAATCCACTAGTTAGAACGATGTACTTAACCGGAGGATATATTTTCAGTATTAATGAAGATTTTAGCTATCAACCCACCCTTTTGGGGAAGAAAACTGGCGGGTTACCGATGCAGCTGGATGTTACCAATCAGGTTATTTTTAAAGATTTTTTATGGGGAGGTGTTTCTTATCGGACCAATAATGATGTTTCAATTCTTGCCGGGGGGCGGTATGGTCTTCTTGAAGTTGCTTATGCTTATGACATTGCAACTGGGGATTTTAAATCATATAACAGTGGGAACCAGGAGGTGATTTTGCGGTTAAACCTCGGGAATTGGTATTCAAATCGCGGTTTTGACTGGCTGTAATTTCAACATTGGTTTCTAAAGAACAGTTTTCATGTTTTTGTTATATTAAAAACGGGGATCTCTCATTAATAGAAGAGAGTATCCCCGTTTATTGTTTCATTGCATGTTTTCACTACATTCCAAAAGCATAGTAATATTTGCCGGGATATTGTTCATAAACCCCTTCGAGGAATACGCCTCCTTCTGCTTTTTCCAGGCGGCTGACAAAATCCTCGACTGAGCGGACTTTTTTTCCGTTCATATGGGTAATGATGAATCCTTCCCGGACATCGGTTTCTTGTTTCAGTTTTCCATTTCTCAGTTTGGTTATCTGTATACCGCCATCAATTCCGGTTTCCCGGGCTGTTTCTTTGTCTATTTCTTTAAGTTCTATTCCGAGAATGGAT
>JBNJFN010000295.1:0-4602 GCA_051746885.1 Bacteroidota bacterium
TGTGGCTATGCAGCAAGTAATTCACCAAACCATCAAATTTCAGGGCATACTTTGAACTTTTTCCCAAAGGTGATGAATGAAGCCGGAATGATTCTTCCGAACCATAAAGAATGATCTCCATGGCCGCCCCGGGTATCTTTTCTATAGGCGTATCCAGTGTGAAGCCATACTTTTTGCCAATGGCTTCCAGTTGCCAGAATATTAACATATCCTTATACTTCCCGAAGGGTTCAATGCCGCCCTCCCGGATACTGAATTTCGGATCAGGAATAGCCCTTTCCAGGTTAATGTCATCAGTAACACCCAGCCCATTGCATTTTGGACATGCCCCCTGAGGGGAGTTGAACGAAAAGGTATGCGGTGCAGGTTCATTATAGGAAAGACCGGTACTCGGGCACATTAGTTTACGACTAAAATACCGTGTTTTACCGTTATCATAATCCATCAGCATCAGTATTCCTTTGCCTTCATCCATAGCGGTTTTAACTGATTGTTTCAACCTTTTGCCTTCCTTTTCTCCTATCATGAGCTTATCGATCACCAGTTCAATATGATGGTTTTTATACCGTTCTACTTTCATACCCGGTTGGATCTCCTGCAAATTTCCATCAATTCGGATATTAAGATAACCTTTCTTCCGGTATTTCTCGAACAGCTCTTTGTAATGCCCTTTCCTCCCCTGAATCAGCGGTGCCAGTATGATCACTTTCTTTTCGGAATACTCTTTACTGATCAGATCCACAATCTGGTCATCCGTGTACTTCACCATCTTCTCCCCGGTGAGATAAGAATAGGCTTCACTGGCCCTGGCAAAAAGCAGGCGCATAAAATCATAAATTTCGGTAATGGTACCAACCGTGGATCGGGGATTCTTGGTGGTTGTCTTTTGTTCTATGGATATCACAGGACTTAACCCGGTTATCTTATCCACATCGGGACGTTCCATTTCTCCGATAAATTTGCGGGCATAAGCGGACATGGTTTCAATATACCGTCTCTGGCCCTCAGCATAAATGGTATCAAAGGCAAGGGAAGATTTACCGCTTCCACTCAACCCGGTGATCACCGTAAGGGTGTTTCTTGGTATGGTCACATCTATATTGGCCAGATTGTGAACTCTGGCGCCCAATACATTGATCTCCCGCCCTTCTGATTCAATTATATCTTTTAAGTCTTTACTTTCTAACAATGGCCAATAATTTTAATTCATATCAACAATGTAGAAGAAAATTACTGTTTATAGTTGGAATAAATTTTTTGATAATCGCGGTATCCCTTTTCGGGAATCTTGATCTCATAGGTTTTACCCCTGGGATTCCTCAGATAATTCTCCCGTAACCAAGGATTCATAATTTTAAGCAGTTTATAGTTAATGGATAATTCCCTGGAGAATTCGGCAAAATCCTCCACCGTTGTATCTACTTCAACTTTGTAATAAGGGACCGGATGGTACAAATCTTCCTCCCTGATATTGAATCCATATTGTTCCTGATTATTCATAATAAGCTTCATGGCCAGTATTCTAAAGATGTATCTTGAGGTTTCCTCATTCAATAAAAGGTTGTAGTAACTATCTGCCTGTTGTCTGTTCAACTGCCTGATTGTTGCCGTCCGGCCAAAATTAAACGCTGCTGCAGCAAGTGTCCAGCTCCCAAATCTTTCGTGAGCATCATGCAAAAACTCACAAGCCGCTTCGGTTGCCTTCTCTAAATTATATCGTTCATCTACCTGATAGTTAACCTCCAATCCATAATCCCTTGCCGTTCCCTTTAAAAATTGCCAAAACCCCACTGCACCAGCCGGAGAAATTGAATTAGTCAAGTCACTTTCAATAAGCGGTAAATATTTAAAATCTTCGGGAATATTATGTGCTTCCAGTATATCTTCAATCATGGGAAAGTACCTGTTTGCCCTTTTGATAAGCAGAATGGTATTTGATTGCCAGTAGGTATTTACCAGTAATTCACGGTCAAGAGATTCCCGCACATCAAAATAATCAACAGGCACTTCTTCACCGGCAAATGTTAATGAATCGGGCAGCTCCAGCGAATAAATGGAATAATCATCCCTAAACCTCTCAGCAAAAGTAGGTCGCTCCTCCTTCTCTTCCTCTTCCTCTCTTGTAAAACCCAAACCAATAACAAAAAGAAGTATCAAAAATACAGTGACCAAAGCAGAAATCAACCCAATTACTATTCTTTCCTTTCCAATCATAGTTGAAATAATAATTTACTTTTGAAAGCCTACAAAATTAGGGAAATTTAAGCGGAGATAATCATCATTTGCCTAAAAAGTTACACTCAACCCTGTAAGGACAGCAAACGAATAGGGATAGGTTTTTGTTTCACTGTAATTGATGGAATTCAAGAAATAATCCATGTGGGGCTCAAGATACATATTAACCTGATTTGTAAGATTATATTCTAGCCCCAAACCCAGTGCTCCGGAATAATTGAATTGACGTATATTGGTTGTATTGCCGATTAGCCGGCTATCACCTCCTTGATTTTTCAGATAAACCCCTTCATTGACCAGAAAGTTGGAATTAAGTCCGCCTACAAGATTCACGTCGATTGTTTTGTCGATAATGGTATATTCAACCATCAAAGGAACTTTAACGTATTCAAATTGTTGTACTACTGAAGCATCCAGTTTATAGGAAAACTTCAGAAGTCTGCTCCCATTGACGATATTTTGAATACTTTCAGGTGGTTTGGCGCTAATTATCTTGCCGGACTCTACTTTAACTTCACCCAGCGAATTGTTCAGCCTGACAAAAATTTCTTCACCATACTGTGCAAAATCATCGGACCCAAGATGAATTTGGTTTACTGTTTGCCCCATTTGTGAATAATAGAAACCGGAGTGAACACTTAAACGCTCGCTGAGTTTATAGCCAAAATTAATCCCCCCGCTATAAGAGAACAGTTCGCTTTCCGAAGTATTGTATTCAACCTGGGATGCATTATTCTCCAATCTTCTGTAGGACATAACCGGTGCCATAGTAGCTTTCAGTGAAAAATGGGTTGTTTTGGGAACATCATTGGCAACAGAGACATTCCCGGAAGGAACAAATCCATCATTTACCGTATTGACATGATAAGCTCCTGAAACCGTTAGATTTATATTACGACTGTTATTTGAGGTGATCCCGGAAATCATGGATTCCTTTTTCTCCAAAATGTCATCTGGCCTTTCTGTCGTTTCTGTAGATAAAGATGCAAGGGCATCGGAATTCCCATCGGATGGAAAATCTTCACCGGAATCCTGATTTTCTTGATCATTAACCGAGGTGGATTTTTCTGATTTAGGTGCAGAAGACTCTTCCTCAACTGCATCCGCATGCAAGGGCTGAGAAGGTAATTCTTCAATAATATTGCGGGATGACTGTTTTTCTATACTGTTCTGTGATTGAACACCAGAATCAAATAAATTCTCAGATGAATTCAGGAAAAATGATCCTGCAATCACCAATACAATCAAAGATGCAGCAATCTGCAAATATATCTTTCTTCTCCTTATTTTCCGGCGTTCTGCTACATGAACCACAACATCCTCCCATACCTCAAAGGGAGGAACCACTTCATAATCCTTTAGTCTTTTGCGGAAAATCTCATCTATTTTTGATCTATCTACAGTCATCAGATCACTTTACCGAGTTTAATTTTATATCGCGTTTCTATTTTACTTTTTAACAATTCTCTGGCCCTTGACAAATTGGACTTCGAGGTACCTTCACTGATATTGAGTTTTTTACTAATTTCTTTATGGGAATATCCCTCTATGGCATAAAGGTTGAAAACCATGCGGTATTGTACGCTCAATTCCTGGATCATTTCCAACAACTCATTCCTTCCTATATCTTCTAATACGTGCTCATACTTGTATTTATCGTTTTCAACCATTGCTTCATCCTCTACCAGAACAAAACGACTTTCTTTCCGAATCTTCTCCAAAGCAGTATTCACAACAATTTTTCTCATCCATCCTTCCAGAGAACCTTTGCTTTTATATTGCCGGAGCTTTTCAAAAATCTTGATAAAGCTTTCCTGCAGTATATCCTTGGCTTCATCCTCATTATTGGTATATCTAAGGCACAAAGTATACAAACGCCCTGCATATTGTTTATATAATTGAGCCTGTGCCTTCGAATCTCCCTTGAGGCAGGCTTTTACTATGTCATTCAGCTTTGACAATGACATTTAAAATGGGTTTCCAACAAAGGTACCCAAAATTTTTAATAATGTAAAAGCATACCGGAAGATATTTTCTAACCACAAAGAAGATGGAGTTTTAAGAAAAAAAGTTGCGTTTAAAAAAAATATTAACGCAACTTTTTTTATACTTTTTTCATCTTATTTTTGAAACAAGGAAAATGGGTTTTAAGAAAAATTAAAATAACATAACCCTTTAATCAGAAAAACCTACCCCTAACCCAAACAAATGCAGATTACCCGAAAATGAAAAAGGGCGGAAATTTCCGCCCTTTTTCTATTGATTATTTTTTAGCCCGAATTATTCAAGAATAATTCTGTCGCTACTGAAAAACCTAACTTTTTGCTTCAATGTTTTTCGCAAAAAGTTGATTTTTCTAGAGCGGGG
>JBNJFN010000296.1:0-4595 GCA_051746885.1 Bacteroidota bacterium
GCTTGTGCCTTGCTGCATGATGTGGTGGAAGACACTCCTTCCACTATAAAAGATATAAAGGAGGAATTCGGGGAAAGGATCGGTGTCATTATTGACGGACTAACAAAGATCTCCGAAGTATTTGGCAAACAAAATTCACTTCAGGCCGAAAATTTCCGAAAAATACTAATGACTCTATCAGAAGATGTCAGGGTGATCATCATCAAGCTGGCCGACAGGCTTCACAACATGAGGACGCTGGATTCCATGCCCCCCAACAAGCAAATCAAAATATCCGGGGAAACAATCTATTTCTATGCCCCCATAGCACATCGCCTGGGATTATACAGGCTCAAAAACGAACTTGAAGACCTCAGCCTCAAATATCGCCATCCCACCAAATACCAGGAAATCGAAGATAAATTAAACGAGACTTCGGAAAAAAGAAATAAAGAGATCAATGAATTTCTGGATCCTGTTAAAAAGAAACTGGACGAGAGCAACATCACCTATGAACTGGTGGCCAAACCCAAACCGATCTATTCCATCTGGAATATGATGCAGCAGGAAAACCTCACCTTCGATGAGCTTCCCAGTATACTTAACCTCCGGATCATCATCCATCCAATACCATTCAAGGGAGAAAAAGCCCAATGCTGGGATATTTACTCCCTGTTAACCGATTTATATGTACCCAAGCCTGAACACATAAGGGACTGGATAAGCGCCCCGAAATCCAATGGTTATGAGGCACTACATGTTACGGTAATGGGACCAAGAGGCAACTGGATGGAGGTTCAGATCCGCACCAAACGAATGGATGATTTTGCTAAGAAGGGGTTTGCCGCCAGATGGAAATATAAAGACGAAAAAGAGCGGAACAGTGCCCTGGACCAGTGGCTGTCAAGAATAAAGGAACATCTTAAGAGCCCCAAACCCGACACCATGGAGTTCCTGGATGAATTTCGCCTGAATCTTTTTGCTGCTGAAATATTTGTTTTTACTCCGAAAGGTGATGCCAAAAGGTTGCCGGCCAGGTCCACTGCACTGGATTTTGCCTATGAAATCCATTCAGAGGTTGGAAACACAGCCATTGGGGCAAAAGTCAATCATCAGCTTGTACCTTTGAGTCATAAACTGCAAAACGGAGACCAGGTGGAGATACTGACCTCCGATAAACAGAAAATACAAAGAGAATGGCTCAATTACGTAACCACAGCCAAAGCCAAAGCCAGCATTACCAATGCCATAAAAGCCGAAACAAAAAACCGGACCTATAAAGGGAAAAAAGAACTGGAAAAAAATCTGGCCCGTTTTGGTTTAAAACCCAATTCCAACCTTCTCCGGAAACTCATGGAAGCTTATGAAGTAAGTTCAAAGGAAGAACTCTACAGTAAAATCGGAAGCGGAATAATTTCACTGGATGGTATTGATAAAATCATCAAAAAACACTCCCGCAACAAATTTATCCGTTATTGGGGTTTACAGATCTCCAGGACAGCCAACAAAACCATGCCAAAAAGTAGAAAAAGCTCTTATACAACAACCTCCAACAAAGATTTCGACTATAAATCACCCTATATCATCAGTGAAAACAAACACGAAAATCAACTGCCCTATCAGATTGCCGAATGTTGTCATCCCATACCGGGCGACGAGGTAGTAGGTTACAAAATGCCTAATTCAAGCATGATCATTGTTCACAAAGCCAAGTGCCCCACTGCAATTAAGCTCATGTCAAGTCAGGGCCAGTATATTGTACCGGCTCAATGGACCACCCACACTTACCTTTCTTTTCTGGCCAAATTGAGCATCAAAGGAATTGACAGAATAGGCATTGCAAAAGATATTACTGCCCTGATCTCAAATGAACTGAACGCCAATATCCGGAAACTGAATCTCGATACCATCGATGGAATGTTTGAAGGTTATATTGAATTGTATGTACACAATGTAAGCGATCTGAACAACCTCATCTTAAACCTCAGTAAAATCAAAGGGATCGATACAGTCAAAAGAATCGAAGATGTTTAAACAGAAAATGATGGTTCTCCCCTAAAAGCCACAGACTATTGAAATCCCTGTAAACAAAGATTACCTTTAAATTGTATATTCAATGGTTTGGTTGAACTATTTTTTTAAAATAATTCTAAATAATTTTGTCTGCTCTGAAATTTTTATTCTAAATTTATCCTTATTTTAAATAGTTATTGAATTCAATTATGGTATGTAGTGAAACGAAAGAGACAGTGCGAAAAATATTCACTGATTACCTGGAAAAGCGAGGGCACAGAAAGACTCCGGAACGTTATGCCATTCTTGATGAGGTCTATTCCCGCGATAACCATTTCGATATAGAAACTCTGTATATTTCCATGAAAAACAAAAATTACAGGGTGAGCCGGGCCACACTATATAACACCATTGAATTGCTGCTGGAGAGCAACCTGGTAGTCAAACATCAATTTGGCAAAAACATCGCCCAATTTGAGAAGGCTTATCAGTGCAGACAACATGATCATCTGATCTGCCAGGAATGTGGAAAGGTAATTGAATTTTGTGATCCAAGAATCCAGGAGATTCAGGATACCATCTCTGACCTTATGGAATTCGACATCGAGTACCACTCGCTTTATTTCTACGGTTTGTGCAAAGATTGTAAGGGTAAAAAATTAAACAGAAAAGCTTAAAACCAACATTATTTTAAAAAACATTAAAAATCTCCTTTCCATCAAAGGGGATTTTTTTATTTTTAAGATTTGCATTTAAATTCTAATTTATAAAAACATGAATATGAAACTCAATGTGTTACTTGGGCTACAATGGGGAGATGAAGGAAAAGGTAAAATCGTTGATGTTTTTGCTTCCCAGTACAATGTAATTGCAAGATTTCAGGGAGGACCGAATGCCGGTCATTCGCTTGAATTCGATAATGTGAAACACATTCTGCATAACATACCTTCCGGGGTTTTTCATGAACGTATAATTAATATCATCGGAAACGGGGTGGTTATTGACCCCGTAATTCTCAAACAGGAAGTGGAAGAATTACAGGAGAAAGGAGTCAACATCAACAGCAACCTGTTGATATCCAGAAAAGCCCATTTGATCCTGCCTACCCATAGAATCCTCGATGCTGCTTCAGAAGCTGCCAAAGGCAAATCCAAGATTGGCTCTACTCTGAAAGGCATTGGACCTACCTATATGGATAAAACCGGACGTAACGGATTGCGTGTGGGGGACATTGAAGACAAAAACTTCATGGAGAAGTATGATTTCCTGAAAAACAAACATAAAACACTTCTGAATCAATACGATTATGAATACGATCTGGAAGAAAAGGAAAAAAAGTGGTTTGAAGCCATCGAACTGATGAAAACCTTTCGTTTTACGGATAGCGAACATGAGATCAACCGGTTTATGAAAGAAGGAAAATCAGTATTGGCTGAAGGAGCCCAGGGAACGCTCCTAGATATTGATTTTGGTTCTTATCCTTACGTCACTTCTTCCAATACGATCTGTGCCGGAGCTTGTATCGGTCTGGGTGTTTCCCCGAAAAATGTGGGTAATGTTTACGGAGTTTTCAAAGCGTATTGCACGCGTGTAGGCAGCGGCCCATTCCCTACCGAACTCACCAATGATGAAGGAGAAAAACTTCAAAAACAGGGAAACGAATACGGTGCAACGACAGGAAGGCCGAGACGCTGTGGCTGGCTTGACCTGCCTGCTCTGAGATACGCCATTATGCTGAACGGGGTGACCGAGCTGCTTATGACCAAAGCAGATGTACTGAGTAAATTTAAAAAGATTAAAGTATGTACGGGTTACAACATAACCGGAGGAAAAATCGATTATCTCCCTTATGATCAATATCAGATCAAGGAGCCCATTTACCAGGAATTCGAAGGCTGGGACACCGACATCTCGAAAGTTGATAATTTCAGCGATCTTCCTGAACCCTTCAAAAAATACATCAAATTCATAGAAGATCAAACGGGAGTTCCCATCAAACTAATATCAAACGGGCCCGACAGAAAACATTTGATTGAAAAATAATTCTATTCTTGTTCTTATAAAAATAAAGGCCGGGTTATTATATTGCCCGGCCTTCCCCCTTGTGTCTTTCACAGAAGATTTTATTCGGTTTTATTGGGTTGCTCCAGACCGTAACCGGACGTTTTATCCTCACGTTTCAACAGGAAGGCAAAGAAAAGGCCCAAGACCCCGAGTAATGACAGCATAAGCATTGGATTGGTATAATCCAGGGGGGTAAGGACCTCCGCACAATAATTTCCATCCTTCAGGTTGAAATACTGGTATCCTGCCTCCTGAACCACACCATTTCCTATTTCAATATGCATTTTACCCTGATCATCAGTACGAAGCTTTTGTTTTTCCCTGAAAACAACATCTTCGTTTTCGCGGTTATAAACTGTGATCAATGCGTCAAATCTTTCATTGTCAAAAACCTCGCCAGAACTACGGTATATACTGGAGTATGCCTCCCGGGGATTACGGATATCCAGTGTTTCATCAACTATAAGCGCCTCAGTTTTTTTATCCAGATCTTCAACCCTGATACCCAAATTATATTGCTGTATATCCACCTTTTCAAA
>JBNJFN010000297.1:0-4547 GCA_051746885.1 Bacteroidota bacterium
AAGTTCGTTCAGTACTCCATAACCTGACTCTATCTGACTGTTCAGTGCCTCCAGGTTCTGCATGAGACTGAGCCGTTCGGCCTGCAGGTTTTTCAGATCAGAAGGAAGCAGTGTTCCGTTATCCACTGCTGACTTTACACTTTTGATCTTTGTTTTCAGTTCCTTCATGGTGGTTTGCAGAACCTCCTTCTGTTTCTGCAATAGCATGATCCCAAAATAAACTTCCATCACCTGATCTTTGACCTGATAAAGCTCTGCTTCCACAGACTGTTTTTCAACTTTTTCACCCATGCGTTCCATCTTTTCCGAATATTTTACCACACCACCGTCGTAGATCATCTGGTTTACATCCATGGTCACTTGGTACTGATCTTTTGAAGGTGAGGGAAAATCCGCATCGAAAGGAAGATTTACATCTATCTTCACAACATCGGACTGATAAGAGCTCTGGGCGTTCATTTCAAGGTTGGGGTACCACTGAGCTTTCAAATTCTCGATTTTCAGCCTGGTTTGTTCGTCAATTATCGGTCTCTCGCCCGCCCTGGGATGATTCGACTCCACTGCTTCAAAACAGTTGAAAATATCGAGTGAATCCTTTTGCTGGGCTATTGAAACCTGTGCAATTAATAAAAATACAATAATGAATTGTTTCATTTCTTTATGGCATTTTTCACAAATTCAGACACTACTTTTTTTCTCTCTTTAAGAAATTCATCGTAAGCCTCACGGTCGTTTTCATAAAACATGCGTTGCATCATGGGGCGGGCGGCAAATGGAAAGATACATAAGGACAAAATATTAATAAGTAAATGTTTCGGATCTATTGATCTGATCTCCTCATTTTGAACGGCCTTTTCAAATTGTTCCAAAACCTGTTGAGGTTGGATGCCCTCTTCCAGAAAGATATTCAAAAGTCGATCCGGATCCCGTTGTATCTCCTGTAAAATGAATAAAGGTACGAAAGGATTGTTAAGCAACACATTCATATATTCTTCAACAAATCTTTCAATTTTTTCAGTGACCAATGCATCGGAAAAAATGATGCTTTTAATTTCCGGAATGAAATCCCGGATGGCCAGGCGAAATACAGCCAGAAACAACTTATCCTTACTCCTGTAATAATAGTGAAGCAGTGATTTGTTAATTCCCGCCTCATTGGCTATTTCCTGCATCCTTGCCCCTGCCATTCCCTTTTTGAGGAATACCTGTTTGGCAGCATTAAGAATGCGTTCTTCCGTATTTTCTGTCTTTTCTTTCATAAAATTAATTAACTGGTTAAATTGAACGGTTTAACCAAATGATTTAACCGTTTGGTCAAAATTAAAATAAAACTTAAAACTGGCAAAAAGAAATAATAGTTAATGTTATTTTTGTCCCTGAAGAAAAATATTCATCCTATGAGAAGATCCCTCCTGTCAGTAAAATGTTATTCAAAGTTTCTGTGGATGATCTTCCGCAGGACAGATAAGCAGGAGTCACTTTATCCTCTCTATACGATGACGCCTTTTCCAACCTGATCAAAAATTATCTGAATGACTAAAAAACAAATTTATCATATTATTGGGATCATGTCGGGATCATCTCTTGATGGCCTTGATATCGCCGATTGTACATTTGAACAGGCGAATGGCCGTTGGCATTATCGCATCGAACACGCGGATACCATTCCCTATGACAACCAACTGGCCACTCAGCTCAGCAGATTAACAGAAGCCCCGGCAGAAGCATTTGCAGATATTGATGTTCAGCTTGGCCGGTTTATCGGCAATGCCGTCAATCGTTTCATCAAAACATACAACCCGGTAAACATCGATTATATTGCTTCTCACGGTCATACGGCTTTCCATAACCCATCCAAAGGATACTCCACACAAATAGGAAACGGAGCCATCATTGCCGCATCAACGAATATACCTGCCATTACAGACTTTCGTTCACTGGATGTTGCCCTGGGAGGGCAGGGAGCTCCGCTCGTACCAATCGGCGATGCCTGTTTGTTCAAGGAATATGATTATTGTCTGAATCTGGGAGGGTACAGCAACATATCCTTTGATCAGAACGGCACCCGTGTGGCATTTGATATTTGCCCGGTAAACAAGGCGATTAATTATCTGGCAAACCAGGCAGGCCAGAAAATGGACCGGGATGGAAAAATGGCAGCTCAGGGCACTGTGGATGAGGCCTTGCTGGAGAATCTGAACAAGCTGGACTTTTATCATTCTCCACCTCCAAAGTCACTTGGAGATGAATGGCTGAATACCTGTTTCCTGGAGGTATTGAAAGATGCTACCGGCAAATCCCTTCAGGATCAGTTGAGGACTTTATACGAACACATAGCCATACAAATTCACGAAGCTTCTGTTGGCAATCCGGAGGGCACCATGCTGGTTACAGGGGGCGGAGCCCATAATCAGTTCCTGATGGACCGTATCCGTGAAAGAAACAACAACCGTATCATCATTCCTGAAAGCAGGCTGGTAGAATTTAAGGAAGCATTGATATTTGCTTTCATGGGCGTTTTACGCAGCAAAGACATGACAAATTGTCTTGCATCTGTTACCGGAGCCTCTAAGGATTCCAGCGGAGGGGTTATCTACTTGGTTTAAATAAAAAAGCATCTTATGGGGTTAAAAGAAAATGAATGATCCGGAGAATACTTGAATGAGGTCAAGGCTAAGGCTAAGAAAAAGATTATCAGTGAATTTTTGGTCAAAGATAAAAGAGTCATTAATAAATTGTTACATTGACACATTGCTAGAATATATAGAAAGTTTGCTCCGAAATACTAATTTTGCAGTTTCAATCATTAACCAAAAGTCAAATCAATAATTTCTAATCTATGAAAACTTACCTTTCAAAACCAGTACTGATCATTTTATTTGTATTTTCAGGGTATTTGGGCAGCAATGCTTGCACCAATTTCCTGGTAACCAAAAGTGCGTCAAAGGATGGTTCTACAATGATCACCTATGCAGCAGATTCTCACGTATTGTATGGTGAGCTTTACTACCGGCCGGCAGCGGATCATCCGGAAGGAGCCATGCTGGATATATACGAATGGGACACCGGAAAATATCTTGGTCAGATCCCTCAAGTAGCACATACCTATTCTGTTGTAGGTAATATGAACGAACACCAGGTCTCCATTGGTGAAACCACTTATGGTGGCAGGGAAGAATTAAGCGTTAAGGATACCAATGCCATCATCGATTACGGCAGTTTGATGTACGTCACCCTCCAAAGAGCCACATCGGCCAGGGAAGCCATCAAGGTAATGACTACACTGGTGGACCAATACGGATATTACAGCACGGGAGAATCCTTCTCCATTGCCGATCCCAACGAAGTGTGGATCCTTGAAATCATAGGAAAAGGCCCGGACGACAAGGGTGCGGTATGGGTTGCCCGCAAGATACCTGACGGTTATGTTTCAGCTCATGCGAACCAGGCAAGGATCAGAACCTTTCCCATTGCTGAGAACAGTGACAAAAGCATCAAATTCAGCAATATCGACGAAATCTTCAATCCCGACATCGAAACGGTTTATTCCGACGATGTCATCTCCTTCGCCCGTGAACAAGGATGGTATGAAGGAGAAAATGACAGCTTCAGCTTTTCCGATACTTATGCCCCGATGACCTTTGGCGGAGCCCGTTTTTGCGAAGTCCGGGTATGGTCTTTCTTTAAAGACATCCACGATGACATGGACGAGTATCTGGATTATGTGAAGGGCGATGATCTGGACAACAGAATGCCCTTGTGGATCGAGCCGAACGAAAAAATTTCCGCACGTAACATGATGAACTTCATGCGTGACCATCTGGAAGATACCGAGCTGGATATGCGGAAAGATTTTGGCGCAGGGCCCTTCGACCTGCCATACCGATGGAGGCCGCTGACATGGGAAGTAGATGGCGAAACCTACTGCAATGAGAGAGCTACCGCAACCCAACAAACCGGATTCTCTTTTGTAGCCCAGGCCAGGACATGGCTTCCCGATCCGATTGGAGGCATTCTCTGGTTCAGCGTTGATGATGCTGCCAGCACGGTTTACACACCGCTTTATGCAGGCCTGCAGGAAGCCCCGGAAACTTATGCGGAAGGAAACGGCTCCATGATGGAATGGTCTGACGATTCAGCTTTCTGGATCTTCAACCAGGTGGCTAACCTGGCTTATACCCGCTACAATCAGATTCATCCCTATATTCACGAATTGCAGCAGGAATTGGAAAAACGCTATACCCGGTACACCTCCATGGTGGATCAGAAAGCTGAGGAGTTGCATAAAAAAGATAAGAGCGAGGCAGTTGAATTCGTTTCCGATTTTTCCGTGGATAACGCCAACTCACTTGTGCATAAATGGAAAAAATTTTATCAGTTTCTATTTATGAAATTCATGGATGGTAATGTAAAAAATACAGAAGGCAGGGAGTTTAAAACCAACGGCACAGGGGTTGTCAAGCTGGAACAACCGGGATACAGCGAAGAATGGTATGAAAAGCTGATCGAGGAAACCGGCGACAAGTTTAAGGTTCCGGAAAGTGAAT
>JBNJFN010000298.1:0-4544 GCA_051746885.1 Bacteroidota bacterium
GTTATATGAGATTATTTGAATTTTAACTCATTCGGATTTTGCCTGACATCATACACCCGTAAAACTGCAATATTGTTATTATAGATCCGGTAAAAGAGGATATTGTGTTTTGTAATAACACATTTACGAATTCCCAAATCTTTATTGATGAGCGGATATTGATATGGATTAATTTTGATTTGATGGGTAATATGATCTATCTTATCAAGAAATTGAATGACTGTTTGAGCACTCCATTGATCATTAAGGTACTTAAGGATGTTTTCCAGATCTTCTTTAGCAAGAGGGGCCCATATTATTTGCTCAGCCATTATACTTTTTTCTGTTATCTTCCATCACCTGATTATGCGATATCCCTTCATTATTGTCCAATTGTTTAAGACTTTCCTTTAATCCTTCTTGCTGGGTAGATGTGAGATTATTCCATTCATCAACATCATCTTTACTGTTAACATGGTTCAGAATTATCCCATATAATTCTTCAAGTGTTTTTTGATCCAGGCTATCAATGGTTCGAAACAATTTAAGTTTTAAATCTGCTGTATTCATTGTTGTTACTTTTTTTAATTAAAACGAAGGAATGCTTTATTTTAAGTTATAACTTGTGAGTCTAGTCTAAAAAGGCGCGGCTCTCTTAGCCAAAGTTATCAAAATTATCATATTGATTGACAAACAACTATAGTAGCCGCTAAGCGCCGTGTGCATAAAAATTAGCTTTTTAAACCGGACTCACTTGTTTCTTTATTTGTCCTATGTTCTTATTCTTTATAATTTTTCAAAACATTCAACACATAATCGATATCTTTTTCCGTATGATCGGCTGCTATCTGGAACCGGATTTCTTCATCGCCGGTGGGCACCACCGGATAGCTTAAGCCGGTAGCCAGGATTCCGTTTTCATTTAGATAGGCCACCATCTTTTTGGTTTTTAGGGTATCTCTTACCATTAAGGGAACTACCGGATGTTCACCCTCGATCGTCTCAAAACCGGCATCTTTCAAGCCATTTTCGAATCGCCTTGTCATTGCTCTTAGGTGTTCCAATATTTTCTTCCCCTCTTCTGAGTTAACTATATCGATGGCTTTTTTGGCAGCTTCTGCTTCCGAAGCCGTAATGGGATTGGAATAAACATAGGTGGGTGCTGTTTCCCTCAGGTAGGTGATCACATCAGATGAGGAAACCACATATCCACCGTTGACACCAAATGCCTTTCCAAGTGTGCCGATCAGTATATCCACTTTCGTTCCGGTATATTCTTCAACACCTCTTCCGGAGGCTCCAAAGGCTCCAACACCGTGAGAGTCATCAACAATGGAAATGACCCCTTCTTCAAACCGGTCATTATATTTTTCGCAGATTTCCACCAGTTTATCCAATGGTGCATTGTCTCCCCTCATGCTGAAGATACCGTCGGTAACTACCAGGGCTCGTTTTCCTTTTCCAACGCTGCGCTCGAGTGCTTCTTCCAGCTCCTCCATGTTGTTGTGGGAATAAATTTCTTTGGCTTCCGGTTTACCGAGCCGGATGGCATTGATGATACAGTTGTGGTTGAGCTCATCACTAATCAGAATGATCTCCTTTGTAGTCAATGGATATATTACCCCCAAGCTGGTTGCATAGGCTGAACTGAAGATCATGCCCTCCTCTCGTGAATGGAACTCCGCAAGTTTCTTTTCCAGTTCTAAATGGGGTTTGTAAGTGCCATTAATGAAACGAACTGCGCCGGGCCCCACACCGAATTCCCGTGCGGCTTCTTCTTCGGCTTCAATCATGTCGCTTCGAAGCGCCAGTCCCAGGTAAGCGTTTGAGTTCATCCTGAGAAATTCCTTCTCACCGTATCCTTCCAGAATATAACGGGGTCCCTTACCATTTTTCGGACTGGTGATGCCGGTAATAACTTTCTCCTTTCCTTTTGCCCTTCCTTCTTCTTCAAGCTGTTTAACGCGGTCAGAGAGCACGCCGTTTAATCTATTGAGTGCCATAATACCTCCTGTAATTGATTTATTTTATGTTTTAAAGCATTTATTAATTTATTATCATTTTCCCTTATTCTCAAACGGGAGGGTAAATTTATTAAATTCTTTTTAGAATCTTCAACCTGTTATAAATCACCTTTCAGAATTTTGTTTTATATTATATTAGCGATCAAAATCCAGAAAATTACAAAATATCAATATAATGAAGAAAATACTGGTTATTGGTGCAGCTGGCCAAATAGGTACCGATCTAACGCTTGAATTGAGGAATCGTTTTGGCGCAGAAAATGTTATTGCTTCTGATATTAAGCTGGGTTCGGAAGAAGTGATGGAAGGAGGTCCGTTTGAAAAACTCGATGCTATGGACAGGAAAGCCCTGGAAGAGATTTTGGAAGCCTATCAAGTTACAGAAATTTATCACCTGGCAGCCATCCTTTCCGGAAAAGCCGAGAAAAATCCCAAGTGGGCCTGGGATCTGAATATGAACAGTCTTTTTAATGTTTTGGATGTATCCAGGGCTCAAGGTATCATGAAGATTTTCTGGCCCAGTTCCATGGGAGCATTCGGTCCCACCACACCGAAATGGGATACACCTCAGATCACTGTGATGGAACCTACTTCAGTATATGGTATCAGTAAACTGGCCGGGGAGAGATGGGTGGAATACTACCACAGGAACTATGGAATGGATATCCGCAGTTTGCGATATCCCGGATTGGTTAGCTACAAAACCGAAGCAGGAGGAGGTACTACCGATTACGCGGTGGAGATATTTTATCAGGCGATAAAATGTGGAAAGTATCAATGTTTCTTATCAGAGGAACTCGCACTGCCGATGATGTTCATGGATGATGCTGTAAATGCTACCATTCAGCTTATGGAAACTCCCGGTGAAAATGTAAAGATCCGTTCCAGTTATAATCTGGGTGGCATCAGCTTTACCCCGAAAGAACTGGTTGAGGAGATCCGAAAATATATTCCGGATCTGAAGGTAACTTATAAGCCCGATTTTCGTCAGGAAATCGCCGAATCATGGCCCCGGAGGATCAGTGATGAGGCTGCCCGAAAAGATTGGGGCTGGCAACATGAATATGATCTTCAGAAGATGACCGCAGTGATGGTAGAAAAAATCAGGGAGAAGCTGGAACAATAGAATAAGCAGAGAAGCACGGCCGTGCTTCTCTGCTTCGTATAATTCTTTATCCACACTTGGAAAATCCACAATTCTGACAGTTCAGGCAGCCTTCCTGATAAATCAGATTTTCCGAACCGCAATTTTCACATTTGGATCCTTTCCGGGCTTTGGTACCATCGGGGATGTACCTTTTCAGGGCCCTTTCTACACCTTTTTTCCAGGTATTGATGGTTTCGGTATTCAGGCTCAACGATGAAACCAGATTTACCACATCGGGCAGCGGCATTCCATGACGCAATACCCCGGAGATCAGTTTGGCATAGTTCCAGAATTCCTTGTTGAACATATGGGAGATGCCGCCGAGTGTGTTTTCATAGCCGAATTTATCGGTGTATTGGAAGTCATAGCGGCTCTTTCCCGATTCTTTTTTTACCTTGATGATTTTGCCTTTGGTGACGGACTTGGGAATGGGCAGCACTTCCTCATCAGCCAGACCGGTGAATATTTCATAGGGTCTGCCATCCTTCAATCCGACAAAAGCGATCCAGTCCTCATCTTCATTCTTGAAGCGGATGATTTCAGCATCCAGTGCTTTTGGCCGTTTGATGGACTGGGTCTCCTGTTTGTTATTCTTGTTGTTGGCAATCAAAACTCCTGAACGGGAGCCTTCACGGTAAACAGTGATCCCTTTGCAACCGCTTTCCCATCCTGTAATATAGAGTTTACCTACCATATCCTCAGGAGTTTTCTCCGGCAGGTTGATGGTGACACTGATGGAGTGGTCCACCCATTTCTGAACCCTTCCCTGCATTTTAACCTTGCTTACCCAGTCCACATCATTGGAAGTGGCCTTGTAATAAGGAGACTTTTTCACCAGTTCATCGATCTGGTCGTCATCATATTGTTTGACTTCATCAGGATTATAGCCTTTAATTTTGAGCCAGTCAATGAATTTATGATGGAATACATTGTACTCTTCCCAGGAATCACCCATTTCGTCAACGTAAGTGATGTTAGCCTGTGTATCACTGGGATTTACTTTTCTTCTCCGTTTGTAAACCGGCATAAAGACGGGCTCAATGCCGGAAGTAGTCTGGGTCATCAGGCTGGTAGTTCCGGTAGGAGCTATAGTCAGCAGAGAGATATTTCTGCGGCCATATTGCATCATATTGTTGTATAGCTGTTCGTCTTCATTTTTGATTCTATTGATCAGGGGATTGTTTTTTTCTTTCTCTGCCTCATAAATTTCGAACGGACCCCGTTCTCTGGCCATGTCCACAGAGGAACGGTAGGCTTCTATAGCTATGGTTTTGTGAATCTCTTCGGAGAAGTCTGTGGCATTTTCACTTCCATAGGTCAGATCCAGGGCAGCCAACATATCCCCTTCAGCAGTGATGCCTACACCTGTTCTTCTTCCTTCCATGGCTTTTTTC
>JBNJFN010000299.1:0-4542 GCA_051746885.1 Bacteroidota bacterium
ATATTGATGACAGAAATATTTTAGGAATTCCTGAATGGGAAAAAATTTATAAAATAATTACGGAGAATAAAGAACAAAAGAAAGTGTGAATGCGAGATGTAAAGCTAAAAAAAACTCACCGGGTCAGTGATCCGATGAGTTTTTTTAACCATTTTAAGTTTACTTAATTATAAACTTTTTTACTTTTTGCATGCCCGAACTGACTGACCTCAAATAATATAAGCCTGATGACAACTGGTTTATGTCAATTCTGTTCGAAACCGATTCGGCTGGTTGGATTAAAACGGCCCGTCCGTTTGCATCCATAATTTGAATGCGGGTATTTCCTTCCGGTTGAAATGAATAATCTACATTGATAAATGACCGCGCCGGATTGGGGTAAAGCAGAAAGTCATTTTCTGATATGGAGTTAATAGTTGAATTATATGTTGTAATGCCACTGCTTTTTACATTGTCTGCTTCTTTTTTTGAATTTCCGTTAAGTACCGTCAGGTTTGTGGTTACAATGCTGTCGCATCCGGCAACGGATTCCAAAACACGTTCGTACTCGCCGGTTTTGTTCCATCCTTCGTAAGTCTCTCCTTTATAAATGGTAATGTCCTCGGTAATGTAATTAACGGGATTTACCCATAGGTTGGTAGTTACAATACTGTCTGCTCCGGATTCCGATTGTAATATACGCTCATACTCTCCGGATTCTGTCCAGCCCATGTATTCTTCGCCTTCGCAAATTGAAATATTTTCCGATTTATATATTGGCTGTTGTGTAACAGTGCCATCAAGATTGTATAATTCACTGATTTCAGAGCTTGTCAGTGCATAATTGTAAATCCTGACTTCGTCAATCATTCCCCGGTATAAAAGCGAAGAAGGTACATCATCCCTTCCTGCACCAACGAGCAGGTTATATCCCTTCCCTGATTCTATTGTACCAGTTGCGGCAATCTTTGTAAGGACGGCATTATCAAGATAAGTAATTTTTTCATTACCGTTATAGGTAACTGTTAAATGGTGCCATTCTCCGTCCCATAATTCATCAACATTATCTATGGCAAGCCAGAATGAAGAAGTCCCGCTTGTTTTAAAGGCAATACTTTTCATATCGGGATTAATGTAAAGCGCATAAGTGTCAACATTAGGGCCTCCATGCATAATTATCCCCTGGTAGCTTCCCCTGGTTGCTGTAGGTTTAATCCATGCACTTAAGGTAACTTCGTTTTGAACATTTTCGCCAAAACTTTCTCCCAGGTTGATATAACCTGAACCGGTAAACTCCAGACCATTTCCGTGTACTCCCTCTGTTCTTGTTTCTTCATTAAGAATAGTCCCGTTATTTGAACCTTGTGAATCTATAACAGTTGCACCTGATGATTCTTCAAATAAATACTCGGAAAATGGGGAGGATAAATCGGATAATGTAATTATTACCGTACCATTAAGAGAACTGGAAATGTTTCCGGCAGCATCTTTAACCCAGGCGAAGAGCTTTTTTTCTCCTGACTGAGAGAAAGTATAATCTGCGGGAGCAGAAGTCGTCCAGCCATCTTCTCCAGCCGTTGGGGTGCTTGAAGTTTCTGTCAATTGGTATCCTGTTACTTCAGTGTCATCCGTTGCTGAGAAATTGGAAACAGAGACAGTTAACGATGTGGCTGTTTCCGGAATGCTGAAAGAAGAAATGGTGGGAGCAGTGTTGTCAGAGCTTTCATTTTCTTCAGTCCCTGTAATATCTATAGTGACGTTTGCACTTGCAGATAAAGGATTATCCGCATCATCTGTAACTTCTACGATCAGGTCAATAGTTTGATTCGTTGTTTTTTGAATGTCTGAATTGATAACAATATCTCCGGTGGTTGTGTCTATAGTAAACAACTCATCTTCATTTCCCTGCACAATAGAATAGCTAAGTGTTTGTCCGGCATCAGGGTCACTGGCTGAAACCTGTCCGACAAAATCATTCACTGTTTTTGGAGCAAGAATATCGAAAGACTGGTCTGAAATTTCCGGATTTTGGTTATCTCCACTAATATTATCGAAATTGGTCCCGATTAGGATTTTTGAGGTGAAAGGTTCCAGAGTCAGTTTTTCTGATACTTTATTGCCATCTATATCCCTGTAATCTGAGTTTCCAAGATTAAAGGTTTTTGTTTGTTTTGTATCGTTGTAAAAAAGCTGTTCTGTTTCACCTTCGGCAAAAGGCGAGCCGTCGAAAGTAGAGTGGGTGTCCTGACCTGTTTTTGATTTCCATTCTGCAAATGATTCCATATTAACGAACACATCATTTGTCTCATAAGGGGCAAAGTATTTATTATCGTCAAAAATTGCGCCGGCCCCTGATTCCTGGTAAACAATCCTTTGGTCTGAATTTTCTCCCCACCATTTAAAATAACCGCCCCTGTTGGTTGTGAAAAAGATGTTGTCGGTTATGGTGCTTTTATCGAACTCGTCGTGGATGAGTAAAAGCAGGGTAGCGTCCATAAGGGTGTTATTCTTGACATTGATAAACCCGGAGGGATTAATAAAAATAGCGCCGGTTACCCCTGCAACGGTGTTGTTTTCAATGGTGACATGGTGCACTGCGTTGTCCATGTATATCCCGAATCCGGCAAAGTGTTTTTTTTCATACCCTTCAGGTTTTCCGTAAACATTCAGGACAATGTTGTTTTTAACGACCGAACCGGCAGAAGCAGGTTGGTTGTAATCATACCCGTTGTAAGTATAAATACCGGCACCGTCGTCGAGAACCTGGCACGCTCCGTCAATGTAGTTGTAACTGATGTCGCCGTCTTGCCCTTTCCAGTTAATCCCGTTATAGCCTGCATTAATTATTCGGTTGTAGGTAATTGTTGGATAATTGTTCCGCGAATAAATGGCAGTAGCGTAATTATCGTGTGTGAAAACTGTTTGATTAATATTTTCCAACTGCCCGGTATCTTCAATCGTATTATCCGTAATGGTAGCCGATGTGCCAAAACATCTGATTCCACCGCCAGCTTTGTAAATGTAGTTGTTCTTGAAAGTGGGTTTGTTTGAATTGGAAGGCATGTGAATTCCATAAAGGTCCGGGCTGAGGATACGGTTATTGTCGATGGTAATATTATTGGCTTTATTAATGTGAACCCCGGTATTTGAACTGTGCAGGATATCAAAGTCCTTAATGACAATATAATCCCTGTCGGAAATATTAACGCCGTAATCCGATGTGGAGCCTCTCACTTCGTAGTTGGCAGGGGAGTCTCCATTGGGCGCCCATAAATAAACTGTATTTGTTGAAGTATCGTAATACCACTCTCCGGCTTGATCCAAAAATTCCAGTTTATTCGCGAGAAAAAACCCTTTATCAACGCCCAATCCATAAGAGGGAGAAGATTCCAATGTTACTGTTTGCGAACTTGAACCGGCAACTTTCCTGTTATACATGGTAAAAGCAGTAGTCCTTCCAACCCACGTGGCTCCTGTGTAATTTATTCCACCATCCAAGTCTGTAGATGAAAATTGGGTTGAACTATTCACTTTTGTCGTATTAAAGTACCCGCTATTCGGATACCTCGCCAACTTTACTCTTTTGTTGTTAATAAATAACTGTTCTACATCTGAATTAAAAGTGGCTTTGTAGATGTTTCCTGAATGTAATTCCCACCCTGTTATTTCTGCCGAACCATAAATTTTAGGATTTTCTCCTGTTCCATAAGCTCCGTAAACAATGGGATTTCCGGCTGTACCGGAAGCGCTTGCATTAATAGTGCCGTTCCATTCCTCGCCTCTTTTAAATAAAATCTGATCTCCCGGAGCGGGATTGAAGCTGTTTACTTTTTCCAGAGATTTCCAGGGTTGGCTGGAGCTGGTTCCCGTGTTGGAATCATTCCCCTCCGAACTCACATAGTAGATGGTTGCATTACCTGTATATGCAAAAGCTAAAATTGCAATTAATAATAGATAGAAACCCCTCGCCCGCAACAGGTTTCTTGTTATGTTAAAAAATCTAATCCGCACATGGTTGGTGAGGCAATTCCATAATAGACTCATAAAAATAATAATTTAATGATTGTCCTTTTTCTGATATTTTAATGGCAACAAAAGTATTCCAATCTTTAAATTTGCTATGAGTTCAATTGCTGATTAGGGCATAGGTAAATTGCTGATTAATAAATTTTATAAGTCTGTTAGCAGGGGATAAATAACTGCTAAGAGAGATATATTTTGGCAATTATTCAGTTTTTACGGGGTATTGATGCCTGTTAAACAGATTTGCATATTATCCAAAACCGCCCGGGGGCATATCAAATCGGGTTTGTCATTTCGGGTTTTCACCTGATTTTATTAGGCATAATGAGGCAATGGCAGATTCCGCCAACTGTCATTTCGAAGAGTATCTGAGGAGAAATCTGTTTTAAAGTGAGATTTCTCCTCCTGCGTCGTCTCCCAAAAGGGTTCACTTAGGGGGAAATGACACAAAAAAATTTGATTATCTTTTGACCTGATGTAATAACGGAACAGCTGATGCGATAAAATTGTCCGGTATCCGGGTCGCTGGCTGAAACCTGC
>JBNJFN010000300.1:0-4536 GCA_051746885.1 Bacteroidota bacterium
TCACCTGTGTGAACGGCTGCTAAATGAAGGCAACGAAGTGCTGTGCCTAGACAATTTTTTTACCGGTTCTAAGCAAAATATTGTCCATCTAATGGATAATCCTTATTTTGAAATGGTTCGACACGACATTACCCAGGCATATTATGCGGAAGTAGAAGAAATCTATAACCTGGCCTGTCCTGCCTCACCGGTCCATTACCAGTACAATCCGATAAAAACCATCAAAACCTCGGTAATGGGGGCAATTAACATGCTGGGTCTGGCCAAGAGGATCAGGGCCAAAATCCTGCAAGCTTCAACCAGCGAAGTTTATGGAGATCCAACCATTCATCCTCAAACGGAAGATTATTGGGGCAATGTAAACCCAATTGGCAAAAGATCCTGTTATGATGAAGGAAAAAGATGTGCCGAATCCCTTTTCGTCAATTACAATCTCCAGAATGATGTAAACATCAGAATAGCCCGGATATTTAATACTTACGGACCAAGGATGAGCCTTAACGATGGAAGGGTCATTTCAAACTTCGTCGTGCAGGCACTAAAGAATGAACCCATTACCATTTTCGGAGAAGGTAAGCAAACACGAAGTTTTCAATATATTGATGATCTGGTGGAAGCTCTGATTCGACTAATGAACAGCGATGACACCAATATGGATCCTGTCAATATTGGAAATCCGGGTGAATTCACCATGATTGAACTCGCCAAAAATATCATCGAACTAACGAATTCCAAATCAAAGCTGAGCTTTCATCCTTTGCCTGAAAATGATCCGGTTCAAAGGCAGCCCGACATCACAAAGGCTTATGATATACTGGGATGGGAACCCCATATTGACCTGGAAACCGGATTGAAAGAAACCATTGATTATTTTAAAAAAGAACTGGAAAAATGAAAGGCATCATCCTGGCCGGTGGAGCCGGCACACGTCTGTATCCGCTAACCAAAAGCATTTCCAAACAGATCATACCGATCTATGACAAACCCATGATCTATTATCCCCTGTCGGTACTCATGCTTGCGGGCATCAGGGAAATTCTTATCATATCCAGCCCGCAAGACATTCATCTTTATAAAGATTTGCTGGGCGACGGCAATCAAATCGGCCTGGATCTCTCCTACGAGGTTCAGCCTTCCCCCGAAGGCCTGGCACAGGCTTTCATTATAGGGGAAGAATTTATCGGGGACGATCCGGTATGTATGATCCTGGGCGATAACATTTTTTATGGCTACAACTTAAGTCAGCTACTCCAGGAATCAGCAAAGCTTCAGGACGGGGCCATTATCTTCGGATATTTCGTCAATGATCCCGAAAGGTATGGCGTGGTTGATTTCGACAAAAACGGAGATGTACTCAGCATCGAAGAGAAACCGGAAAAACCGAAATCCAACTATGCCGTAACGGGATTGTATTTTTACAGCAACGACGTGGTTCAGAAAGCCAAATCCCTTAAGCCTTCCGCCAGGGGGGAACTGGAAATTACAGACCTGAACAGGCTTTACCTGGAAGAACACAACCTGAAGGTCAAGCTGCTGGGCAGGGGCATGGCCTGGCTGGATACCGGTACACACGACAGCCTGCTGCAGGCTGCCAATTTCATCTCCACCATAGAAAAGCGACAGGGACTCAAAATAGCATGTATTGAAGAAATTGCCTTCTACAAAGGATATATCGACAGACAACAGTTGTACGATTTGGGCGAACAGCTCAAAAAGAATCAATACGGGCAGTACCTGCTTAAACTGGCCCGGCAGGATTTTCATCCACCTAAAAAATGACCTATGCAAATTGAAAAAACCAACATACCCGATCTGCTTGTAATAAAACCCAGAATATTTGAAGATAACCGCGGGTACTTTTTCGAGAGCTATAATGAAAGAAAATTCATTGATCATGATCTAAAATACACCTTTGTTCAGGATAATGAATCGCTTTCTTCCTATGGCATCATCAGGGGGCTGCATTACCAGTTGGCACCCCATGCACAGGCAAAACTCGTACGGGTGATCACAGGCAGAATATTTGACGTGGCAGTAGACATAAGGAAGAACTCCCCTACCTTTGGCCAATGGCACGGAACAGAACTTTCAGAGGAAAACAAAATGCAGATGCTCATCCCAAAGGGATTTGCCCATGGCTTTTCTGTATTAAGCGACACGGCTATTGTCTTTTATAAATGCGACGATTTTTACCATCCCGAAACCGAAAGGGGAATTTACTACAAAGATGAATCGCTGAATATCGACTGGAAAATTGATCCCAAAAAGGCCATCATTTCAGATAAAGACAAAAAATTGCCCAATCTGGCCAATGCAGACATGAACTTTTGAACCTGACCCTTATGAATATACTCGTAACAGGAGCCAACGGACAACTGGGCAGCGAATTTAAAGACCTTCAGAGTGCCAGTTCCTATGTAAACTTCCGGTTCCGGTTCACCGATGTGGAGGATCTGGACATCACCCAAAAACAGGAGATAGAAGACTACTTCAAACAGCACAATATTGATACCATCATCAATTGTGCGGCCTTCACTGATGTTGACGGGGCCGAAGAAAACCGGGATGCCGCATTTCTTATTAACGAAACCGCGGTTGGTTACCTGTCAGAAGTAGCCTCAGAAAACCAGATCCAACTGATCCACATCTCTACCGATTATGTATTTGACGGCCGGAACTACCTGCCCTATAAAGAAACCGACGAAACATCGCCGGAAAGCATATACGGCAAGAGCAAAAGGGCTGGTGAGCAAAAAGTGCTGGAGCACCATGCCGGCATCATCATCAGAACGGCCTGGCTGTATTCCCCGTACGGAAAAAATTTTGTCAAAACCATCTCCCGGCTGTCGAAAGAAAAAGACGAACTGCAAGTCATATACGACCAGGTGGGCAATCCCACCTACGCGGGTGACCTGGCTGAAAGCACTCTAAATATACTGAAAAAGAAGAAAAAGAATACAGTACTAACCGGTATCTACCATTTTGCCAATGAAGGCGTATGCAGTTGGTATGACCTGGCCATGGAGATCATTGAGCAGGAAAAAACTTCCTGCACCATCCACCCCATCGAAAGCAAGGACTGGCCTGCCATCGCCCAACGCCCCCATTACAGCGTATTCAACAAAGCAAAGATCAAAAATGACTTCGGCCTCACCATTCCCTACTGGAAGGACAGCCTGAAGAAGATGTTACACAAGTTATCTAAGTAAGATTATACTTGAAATAAAAGGGAAAATAATATCGTTATATAGATGTTTTTCTCGCTTTATTTGTTGCACGAATAGATTTTATTTGTAAATTGAGTTCGATCTTAATTTACAACCAGGTGAAAAATAAAGAATTCTTTAAAATACTTGATAAAGAAGGTAATGACAGACTAAGAGTAAAGTTGGAAATTGATAAGGGTGAATTAATAAACATTGTAATTCAATACGAAAGCTTAATTGATAATAAGTAGATACCCATAGTCCGATATGATATTGAGCATGGTTTCTTCCATAGAGACATGATGACACCAAAAGGAGAGAAAATCAAAACGCCTATTAACATTTCAGATTTGAATTATGCTACAATATACGCCGAGCAAGATATAAAAGACAAGTGGGAATATTACAAACAAAAATATATCAAAGAACTAAAAAATGACAAATAAGGAAACGGTAAACAGAAATATTGGATTAACCTTTGATTTGATTCGCAAAATCATTGAAAATCCTGATTTAGCCGACAAAATACCGGATAAAAGTATGATCGAATTTGTGGAAAAGGATTTTGAATACAGGAAAAAAAACCATCCAAAGAATACCAAACTGATCCAGGTGAAAAATGAAATTGAAATCAAATAGCACCCGAATAACAAACCCCGAAGGGGTCAAACCATCAGTAACTCCGGGTGCAACCCGGGGAACTAAACTACAATAACAAACCCCGAAGGGGTCAAACCATGAGTAACCCCGGGTGCAACCCGGGGAGGGTGAAACCCAGGAAAGAGTGAAACCCCGGGGAAAATAAACCACCAGGCCCAACAGCGCTCCAACTGCTTCACGATAATAAGGCAACCAGCTTTCCTGGAGCGCAATCTATGAACTCTTATTAAAGCCATTAAAAATAAACAAAATTTACATCCATCTAAATTTCAACCCCTAACAGACAACCACCCCTACCCTTGCATTATTCCTCATATTTTTCTTAATTTTATGGTTCTTTTTACGGGATAGCGTTATTAAACCAAAAAACAGTGAGGCAATTATGGAAAATGTTGATGTATTGACCCAGGTGAAAAACAAAGCCAATACCTGGCTTGAAGGCGATTTTGACGAAGAAACCAAAAAGCAGGTGAAATATTTGTTAGAGAACGATGAAAAAGAACTGATAGACGCCTTTTACAAAGATCTTGAATTTGGCACCGGTGGTTTAAGAGGCATCATGGGAGTAGGCACCAACAGAATGAACATTTATACCGTTGGCATGGCCACTCAGGGGTTAAGTAATTATCTTCACAAACAATTTCCGGATCTAAACCAAATAAAAGCAGCC
>JBNJFN010000301.1:0-4532 GCA_051746885.1 Bacteroidota bacterium
TGGAAATGATAAGCAATGGAAAGCTACATCCCGAAAAACTCATCGAAAAAACCATTTCGCTGGAAGAAGCAACCACTGCTTTACCCAATATGGATCAATTTGAGAACAAAGGGATTCTGGTCATTGATTCATTTTAAGCCACACAAAACGTATATATAGAAAAAAACAAGCCATCCGGCAGATCACCGGATGGCTTGTTGGTTTTCAGATTTTATATCATTTATATCCCCGCACATAAATATTCTTTATACCTCCATTGTATCTTCTTCACTTGTTTCTTTTGATGAGCGAACTTTTACTACCTGGTTGTACCGATCAATTAAATCATTTAATCTTTTAATAAGGTTGGTGTAACCATCTTTTGGAGTGACGGTTGCCCAAGCTTCGATATGTTGTACCAGATCACGATAGTTGTTCTTTGCTTCAAGGCGTATTTCACTGAATGATTCATCATCTTTACCTGCTTCTTGATCATTCCGTAATAGGTACTTTTCATTAAACAGTTCATTTACTTTTTTCATTTCTTTAAGCACCTCTGTACCTCCCAAAAAGTCTATAATTTCCCGGTACCCGGATGAAGTTTCCAGGTCATGTATCAGGTTATTCAACGAACCCGTTTCAGCCTGATAATTTTGTTTGTAGATAGGAGTGCCGTATTTATCAATAACTTCTACCAGTTTTTTACCGGCATTTTGCCTGGCCTCATCAAAATGATTGGTAAAAGCATCCCCCAATTTTCTGAGGAAGATAATTGCATTATCACGTCTGTCATCAAGCTCTGTTAACTTGGAGGTTATCGCACTTGCCTGGTTTATCTTATAGATCTCTTCCAGGGCTGTTAAGGAAACCCGCAACTTTTCAAGCGGTTCCTGGATTCTTAAATCTTGTGGATTACTTTCGTCGCAGATAGATACGACATTGTTGCCGAATTGTATGAATTCAATGGAGCGGAATTCATACAGAAGAACTGTGTTTATCATGATTAGAAGTTTTTGGTTGTTAATTTTTCAAATGTATACGATTTAATTATTAAAAACAAGGTAATTTTAATAAAAGAATGTTATACTTTAAATATCCTGTTATATCTTGATAAAATATCTGGTCTATAGCGTATAATTGAATTACCTTTTAGATAAAAATTTTTTGAAAAGATACTATTTTCAGGGTAGCTTTCAGTTCGGCTTTGCTAACGGTCGCTTAAAATTGAGTAAAATCATTTCCTGGTTTTGTTGTAAAATGTGAGGAATGGTTCCTGAAGGTTTCCGGATACCCGGAAATGACCAGGAACGGTTCCTGAAGCTTTCCGGACAACCGGAAATAGCCACGAACGGTTCCTGAAGCTTTCCGGATGACCGGAAATGACCAGGAATGATTCCTGAAGGTTTCCGGATGACCGGAAATGGCCAGGAATGATTCCTCAGATTTTCTGTTTAAATGTCT
Organism: Bacteroidota bacterium; assembly: GCA_051746885.1. Lineage (GTDB taxonomy): Bacteria > Bacteroidota > Bacteroidia > Bacteroidales > UBA12077 > JAGXLC01. The sequence goes on from JBNJFN010000301.1 coordinate 1,441, forward strand.
TCTTTGGGAAATGTTACATCATACAACCCGTTCTTCCTGAAGAAGTCTCAGAAAATAAAATACTAAATCCTAAATTCTAAAATCCTAAACAATATCAAATTGACCCCGTTAAATAAAATCAAGTAAAATTATTTAACGGGGTGAACCAAATAAAAAAATTTCAAAACGAACGAAACCCGCATGCAGTAACCCAAACAACAAGGTAATGAATAAACCATGCGGATTCCAAGGAAAAAGGAAGCAAATTGCTCAAATTTTGAATTAACTTTTTTATCAACTATAAACGGAAATCCCTTTTACGGGATGACATATTTAGGTCCCGTTGAATAACACGGGATTACAGAGATTGTAATGCCCAGTAAAATTCCGTAGGAATGAAATATATCTTTCATATTTTAAAAAAAATTGGGAATACACCTGGTTTCCAGTATATCTGGATTACGGCATTTGAGCAGGACTGAGTTATTCCAAAAATTCCGAAAAAAAGGTAGGGTAAACTTCTTTTCATGCGGTATGCTTATAAAGAAGTTTTACAAACCTTATAAATTAAAAATTATGAAAAAAAGAATTGTTTTAGTTGCTGTAATTTCAGCAGCTTTATTTTTTAGCTGCGAAGAATACCAGACAAAAGGTCCGAAGTTTCTCACCGAAGAAGAGCAGGCCGTAACCATGGAAGATGCCGCCTTTGATAATGTGATCGAGGCTATGGATAATGAAGTGAACTATTACACCAGCTCCCGGGAAATCATCAGTGGCATCAACGGGACAAAGAAAAACTCGCAACGGCTCAGTTGGCACTATAAGGATGGCGCTCCAGGAAGTATCTTTTACTTTTTCAGTATGACGGATGAACCGATGATAAGGACACCTCCCACAATGACATTCCAGGTTAAAGTTTCGCTGAAGAGCAAAACGCCGAACAGAATGGCACTGATCACTTCTATATAGGCTAAAAAGGAAGCCGTTGAAGCCTTGACCTTCCGTAAGGAAGAAAAGAACAAGCCAAATCCCACAATCCCTATCAGGAAAGCATAACCCGATGCAACCCAGGATTTGTGCAGAGTCAGGGCATCCATATCAAGGAGGAAAAAGGGCAAAAACAAAAAGGCACCCACCAGATTCTGGAAAAAGACGATTTGCAGTTTGCTGTATCGGACAGATTCTTTCTTAAAAATGATCACTGTGGTTGAATATAAAGCCGCTGACAGCAGCATGGCACTCATCCCTAAAAACACCTGGTTGTTCAAATCAATCGGTTTCCCTGAATAAATCAGAACAATCCCCAGCATGGCAACAGCCAGCAAAACCTTATTCAGCCGGGGTAAAGATTCCTTTAAAAACAGATTGCTGAATATTGCGGCAAAAACAGGCCAGCTATACAGCATAATTACAGCATTACCAATGGGGGCATTTAAAAACCCGATGAAAAAGAAAAACAATCTTACAGCGTTGATCACAGAGGCAATCAACAGCAACCTGACATTGTTCCGGAAAAGAGGCTCTTTTCGTATAATGAAATAGATTCCAAGTACCAGTGTTGGAACACTCAACCGAATAAAGGAAAGCACCTGTGATGGCAGATCCAGGTATTTCACAAAAGCCCCTGAAGAGCCCCAGATAATAGCCGCCACAACAATTTTAAAATATTCCGGATTGATCTTTCTGTGCATAAAAGGGGTCTTTAAAAAAATTTCAAAAATACATCGAATTTATTGTTTCAAGAAATGAATTAAATTTGCTTCCAAAGAAAATCAATGAAATTAATCCGCTTTTTACCCCTGATAATCCTTTTTTTATTCTCCTATTGCTCCGGCCCCCCAGAAGCGGATCAGGATATGACCGTATTCCGCTATAACGAATCCAAAGGAATAGCAACCCTTGATCCCGCCTTTGCAAAAAGCCAGACACTTATATGGCCGGTGCATCAGTTATTCAATGGCCTCGTACAGATGGATACCGCCCTGAATGTTCGCCCCTGCATTGCCAAAAAATGGGATGTATCTGCCGACGGAAAGACCTATACTTTTCACCTGAGAAATGATGTTTATTTTCATGACCACCCGCTTTTTCCAAACGGAGAAGGCCGCCAGGTAACGGCCTCGGATTTTGTATACAGCCTTAAAAGAATATACGATCCGGGAACAGCCTCACCGGGTGCATGGATATTCAACTATCTGGACAAAGACAAAGGACCCCAGGCCATCAACGACTCCACACTTAAAATCCATCTGAAAAGACCGTTCCCTGCATTTCTCGGATTATTAACCATGCAATACTGTTCCGTTGTACCGAAAGAGATCGTGGAGCATTACGGAGATGAATTCGGAAGGCATCCGGTAGGAACAGGGCCTTTCCGTTTTAAAATGTGGAAGGAGGGAGAAAAACTGATATTCGTGAAAAACTCCGATTACTTTGAGAAAGATGAGCAAGGGAAACGCCTGCCTTATCTCGATGCGGTTTCCATAACCTTCATCAGCGACAAACAATCGGAATTTTTAGAATTCATCAAAGGGGAACTGGACTTTTTGTCGGGGCTCAGTCCGGCAAACAAAAATGAGTTGCTCACCCGGAATGGACAATTAAACCCCAAGTATAAAGGGGAAATTAAAATGTACACACAGCCTTATCTGAATACTGAATACCTGGGTTTTCTGGTGGACGATTCAATGAAAACGGTAAAAAACAGTCCTGTTTCCGATAAATTGGTAAGAAAAGCCATCAACTATGGTTTTGACAGAACAAAGATGATGAAATACCTTCGAAACAATATTGGCACACCGGCCAATAACGGGTTTATCCCCAAAGGACTGCCCGCCTTCTCCAAAGACTCCATACAGGGATACAATTACAACCCGGATAAAGCCCGCAGGCTTTTGAAAAAAGCAGGACATCCGCAGGGAGAAGGGTTAACCTCCATCAAACTCACCACTACTGATGACTACAGAGATTTATGCGAATTCATTCAGCATCAGCTCTCAGAAATCGGGATTAAGATCAATATAGAAGTCAGTACCGGCGCGACTTTCAGGGATATGGTAGCCAACTCAAAATTGTTGTTTTTCAGAGGCTCCTGGATAGCCGATTATCCTGAT
>JBNJFN010000302.1:0-4520 GCA_051746885.1 Bacteroidota bacterium
TTATGCTGAAGTACCAACATATGAAATCATCAAAAACTAATTTTTAGTTCTTGATAATAAACCAAAGCCTCCATTTGCTTCATGCAGGTGGGGGCTTTTATTATTCAATACTTTTGCTCTCAAGAACCTCCATGACATGTTTTTTATAGCTTCGGCCAATAGGGATAATCTGGTCTTTGACCTTTAAGCTGCCATGGTTATAGCTGGAAATACAGGGAATAGCCACGATAAACGAACGGTGAATGCGGATAAAGGTGTCTTCAGGCAAACGAGCTTCGATTTTTGATATCGTATTATAGGTGGTTAATTCATCGTTGTCTTTCCTGAAAATAATTACACTGTTCCCTCTGGCTTCCACATACAGGATATCTTTCAGAAAAACTTTTGTCATCTGTGTGCCGGTTTTTACAAAAACGAATTTTTCCTCCTGACCAGGCTTTTTTTGTGCTGGAACCTTCAGTTCACTGTCCGGAACACTATCTATTGAAGAAAATAACTTATTCACGGCCTTGATAAACCTTGGAAATGGAACGGGCTTTACCAGGTAATCAATAGCCTGCAAATCAAACCCTTCTACAGCATATTCAGCATAGGCGGTAGTAAAAATCACGGCGGGTGCTTTGGAAAGGCTTTTTATGAACTGTGTGCCGCTAATTCCCGGCATCTTTATATCGAGAAACATCAGGTCGATTTTTTCGCGGCTAATCACTGAAAAGGCTTCAGTGGCGTTGTGGCATATTTTTACTAATTCCAGCGTATCTAATCGTTTGATATATTCTTCTATGACTTCTGCAGCCAATTGCTCATCATCAACAACAATGCAACGGATTTTTTTCATGGTTCTTCGGTTAAGCTGATTTTAAGAATAATCATATAGGAGTCCCGGTCTGCACTGACATCCAGCTTGTGATTGTCAGGATAGAGAAGCGATAGCCTGCGACGAGCGTTTTTCATGCCAATGCCTCCGCTATGATGTATTATCTCATGTTCGTTTTCATCCTTTGTGATGCTGTTTTCTACTTTTAATGTCAATTCATGCCCATTAACCCCCAGCTCAATGGTAATCCATGCTTTGCCGTCAAAAGATTTGGTGCTGTGTTTGAAGCTGTTTTCGATAAAAGGCAGCAGCAGCATGGGTGCGATGCGCTGATTTCCGGTGTCTCCCCAGATGTTCAGGCTTAAATCCACTTTTTCTCCGTGACGCATTTTCTCAAGCTCCACATAACTTTTAATGGAAGCGATTTCTTTGTTAAGTTCCACGCTGTTGGCATTGGTTTCATAGAGCATGTAGCGAAGCAGTTCCGATAGTTTCAGAATAATATTTTCTGATTTGTCAGACTTTTTCAAAACCAACGAATATAAGCTGTTTAATGTGTTAAACAGGAAATGCGGATGTACCTGGCTCTTTAAAAACTGCAGTTCCGCTTTAAGCTTTTCTTTCTCTATCTCCTGCTCTTTCTGCTTCAAATCAGCTATGTAGCTGCCAAGTTTAATGGCGGCAGGAATGGCCAGCACAACCAATAAGTAAATCATATTAATCAGTATCTGAATCGGATCGAGGATAGGGAAGCGTGTCCACTGTTTTGAAAAATATTCAAGCACAAAATAATTATCCGTAAAGCGTTGAAAAATAGCCGATAATAACAGGGTGATAATCAGCAATAACACAAAAGTTAGATACTTCTTCCGGTAAAGGAATTTCGGGAACAGGAAGTAAATGGTAAAATACACCAGAAACATCTTGATTGGAAGATTGATCAACTCAACAGCGAAGGTTTTCCTGAAATCCATGTCATAAGTTCCCCAGATGAATCCAAAAAAGGAAACGAATAATACCCAATAGGTTACGTGCTGAACCGGGCGGTTATTAATAATCCGGTTTAAGGTTTTGTATTTCGTGTCAATTAAATGCATGCTGACATTTTGAAATACATAAATACGTTAAAAACAAACACAAAACAAGCATTCGCCAAGGTATCAGTACAGATGACCTTTTTAATGATGCGAATGACAGGAAATAAGGTTTAAGGATGCAGAACGCCGTAAAATTTGCTTTATGTTGATAGAGCTGTTGTTTATACCCTGAAAAGCGCTGTGCATCAAATTTCTTTGTTTTCTCTATTGGCGTTGTCTTGCTTTGCGGATGTAATTTAATTTTTCATCTGAAACACTTTTTTAAAATGAGACACTTTTTTAGTTTTTTAGTTTTTTTCGGGATAGCCTTGACGGGATCTGTGGCGCAGTCGTCGCAGACATCCCGTCCGGTTCTTCCCGGAGAAATCACGTTTGGGTACTTTCCTGACCAAAGCGAAAATGTCCAATCTGTTAAACTGCTCACATCGCAAAACGGATTTGATGGAAATAATCCGGACAGTAAGATGCAAAAGCAACCCGATGGTAGCTTCCGCACAACGCTTCATTTACAGGAAGGGGAGTTGTATTTTACTTTTATGATTAATGACAAGTGGATACAAAGCATGACGCAACTTAAGGGAAAGATGATGCCGGAAGAAGCAGATCTCGATGAAGGTTTCGGCAGCGCCTTGCTTACGGTATCTGCTAAAGCAGGGGATAAAGCTTCAGAGGATTTCCCCGTCATTAAAAACCGGCATAAAAGTTTCGCCCCTGAAGTGATAGATTTATCAGCCAGTTATACCGATGATGGTGTTGTGTTGGAATGGGAGCTGCCTGAAGATCCGACCATTCATGAAATCCAGGTTCTTAAAAAGCAGGTAAAGGCTAATTTCTATAATCCGCAATTCACTTTAGAAAAAACCATTCAACCAACGAAAGGATCTGCAGGCATCGATATGCTGCCACTCGAAAAAGCGGTTTTCAAAGTACGGCTGGTATCCTCGCAAGGGGAACTCAGCAAAGGCAAAGACATTGCCTGCGAAATGCCGCACCCGCAGGTGAGCCTTTACGAAGTGGAAGAGCGCGGAGTGTATGTTTACCTTCCGCCTGGTTACGATGAAGAGGAGAATAAAGCCTACCCTGTGGCCTATATGCTGGATGGCCAGAACCTATTCTCGGCTGCCACCGGCGGCAATGCAGAATGGCGGGTGGATGAGGTGCTCGACAGCCTGATTACTCATGAGATTATCGAGCCGGTTATCGTGGCAGGGATCTTTAACAGTACGCAACGGGGCAAGGAATATATCCCTTTTACCGTTGAGAATTATAACAATGCACGCATCGAAGGGGATGGGAAAGCACACGGCAAGTGGATTGTGAGCAATGTTATTCCGTTTATGGAAGCAAATTTCAGGGCTAAACCCGGAAGGGAGAACCGGGCCATTTTTGGTAACTCGCTGGGTGGCTTAATCTCTTTATGGATGATGCTATACCAGCAGGATGTGTTTGCTTACGGCGCATCAATCTCACCTGCTGCAGTGGAAGGAATCATTCCTCTGGTAAAAAAGGCCGGGGGCAAGAATGTAAAAATCTGGATCGATACTGGCGAAGATGAGGAGGGCGGCTACCTGAGCTACATGGAGCAGGCCAGGGAAATTGTAGAAATTCTTGATGATAAAGGGTTTAAGTATGGGAAGGACTTGTTCTACTACGAAGTACCCGGGGTGCCCGATCATCGCGAGGAATTTGTTTCTGAAAGAATTGCCCAGCCTTTCATCTGTTTTTTCGGGAAAGAAAAGCCTGAACCTGAGAAGATGAGTGTTTATATTCAAAAAACGGCCAGTCCGGTCAAAATAAACACTCTGGTACTAAATCCGGTATTGATAGCAGAAAACGGATTCCGATACTCATTGCTTGGTTCGGCAAAATATGATCTGTTGTATGGGCGTGACGGTATAAGCATCGGAGAAAAGGGAGTGACCAACCTCAGGAATCCCGAAAAAGATGTAGTTTTTGATGTTGAGTATAAAGGCTTAAAGTCACGTGTGGCACTGCACCCCCGTTTAACAAAAATTTACTGATTTGGATGGCTTAAAGCATAGTTATGTGTTAGGCCCTGTTTCGAAGGCAAATCAGTAATTTGAATAGTTCCTTTTCAGGGATTAGGTGTCTTTGAGTTTCGGTAGCAATACCACACTCAAAAAGCAAGATGAGCGGTGGAATGGAAGTCCGGAAAATATGCATCATTAATAAGCAAAAATGATGTATTTTCGTATCTTGCAAAATAAACTGATTTGATATGAGAACAAAGGATATCATAAAAGAGATCCAACGATTGCCTGTTTCAAAAAGGATTTATGTAGTTGAAAAAACGATACATTCAATCAGGACGCAGGAAGATAAAAACAGGATGAAAAAAGCTGCTAATGCACTATCTTCCGATTATCAGACAGATGATGAATTAAGAGCTTTTACCTCCCTTGATTTTGAAGATTTTTATGAAACAAAATCATGTCATTGAAAATTATCGGTTCTTTAGATTTACTCGAAAATACCTGTTAATTCCTTAGTTAAGTCAAAATCAAACAATAAAAGTATACCACAATGAAAACGAAAACGATAGCATTTTTTGCCCTGATGTTTGCAAGCTTCTTTGCAATGGGAGG
>JBNJFN010000303.1:0-4514 GCA_051746885.1 Bacteroidota bacterium
ACAGCACTTTCCTGGCTAAAAGAAAACCAGGCGTAACGGTCAACATAACTAAGGTCTTCTATCTCAGGCAACACGGTCTCCATAAAGGAAAGGACATCTTCGGGGGTATGTCGGTTCTCGGCAGGAGTGGTGGCATCCCAGTCTGCAGGAGCAAACTCGGTAATCCAAATGGGCTTGTCATATAATTCGTAAACTTCTTCAAGTCGATCCAATAACCCCTGTGAATTTGTACCACCATACCAATGGACGCATACATAGTCAACTCTAAGCCCCTCTGCTTCGGCTCTTTGCATAAATTCCTGCATCCAGTCCCCGGTTGGATCAGCAGGGGCAGGACTCCCAAGAGGCACACCTACTTCCTCCAGCATTGGCCATCTTTCAATAGCCTCATCTACAGTCATATTGGCCTGGTCTTGTTTATCAGGCTCGTTGAATCCCAATAGATAACGAATTTCCCCATCTTCTTTCAGGCCTTTGAGTTCTTCCACTTTTTCTTCGTCAATCCCATTTTTCCCCCAAATCATTGGGACAAAATCAACATTATCAGGCTCATACTCCGAAAGGGTGCTTCCCCATGAATAATGCCAGTGAGGCTTAATATCCGAAACACGGAACGACCAGTCTACCCCTTTAGTGGTGAGCCCAATTCCTTTTTTTCCGATTTCAGGAGAAGATGGAAAAGAACTTTCACGTTCAGGCTCTTCTATATCGTAAAACCTGAAATCTCCTTCCACAAACTTTTCCTCGCAAGACCAGAAAAGCGTGGCAAAAACAAACAATATTCCAAATATCTTTTTCATAATGATTCATTTTTTTTACCAGCCCGGGTTTTGTTCAAGATTTGAATTCTTGTAAATCTCAGACTGGGGAATGGGATACAAATTCATATGCTCTTCAAAAACACGCTCTTCAAGCAATGTCTTTTCGTAGGCAAACCCACCAAATGGATTGGGAGCAATTTCCATAGCATAAATCTCGGTGGTCTCCTCACCGATCATCCAGCGGCGAACATCCCAAAAACGATGGTCCTCAAAGGCCAGCTCTACCCGGCGTTCATTTCTGAGTTTGTCCCGGAATTCTTCCTGACTTAATCCAGCAGGGAAATCGGGCATTCCGGCACGCTGCCGCACCAGGTTGACCGCTTCTCGGGCAGTCATTCCCAAATCAGCAGCATTTTCCGGGCCATAAGCTTCATTCATTGCTTCCGCATAGTTTAACAAAACCTCTCCATATCGAAACAACACCCATGTATGCTCTCTTCGGGTGATATTATTGGGATCAAGATCAACCGATTCAATGACATACTTTTTCAGATAATAACCTGTTTCAGTGGCATTCTCTTTTGGTTTTCCGTGAGCACCTCCATAAACCGTCTCGACAATATCCCCTTTCCAGACAGAATTATTTAAAATAACCGTCTCCTCTAATCTGGGGTCCCTGCCCTCATAAGGAAAGTTAGGATCATAGCCTGATTCAGGGTCTGATACAGGGAGCCCAGTATCAGCCATCTCATAGGAATCAACCAGGTTTTGAGTCGGACAAGTGCCTGTGTTTCCTCCCTCATAACCAATGGGGAAATTCCTTCTCTCAAAACCGTTGGATGGTCCCTGGCGTCGTTCCAGAATTAGCTCATCGCTTTCGAGATTGTTGACCACATTGCCGTAATTAGACTCCAACGAATACCATCCGGAATCGATCAGAGCCTTGGCAGCACCGGCAGCTTCTTCCCACAGTGAAGATTCATTTGAAGAATTATGTAATGGACTGGCCAAATACAACAAAGCCCTTGTTTTTAGAGCCATAGCAGCTCCTCTTGTCACTCGTCCGGTCTCATCTGCAGATGAAAACTCAGTATGATCCACTGGCAATTTATCTGCAATTTGTTCACATTCCGCCACTATAAAATCGACTATATCAGTGAATGAAGATTGCGGAACTTCCTGTGCTTCTTCAGGTGCCAAAACCTCAGTGATGAGAGGCACATCTTTATACCTCTTGATCAGTTCAAAATAGAAAAAAGCACGAAGAAAACGGGCTTCATAAGGGTAAACTGAGAATTGCTCCATCATCTCTTCATAGTCTTCATTCCATCGTTCATCTTCAAATTCCTCACCCTCTGTCTCTTTAAGGAACAAATTTGCTGCCCGGATGCCGGAATACATCTCTCCCCATACATTATCCAATGGCTGTATCGCACTCCAGCTTCCATCATTGAACTTTTGCACATCGGACAAATCCCATACATGTTCGGCATCATCCACCGCAGAAGAACGAATGGCCCCATTGATACTGTTGAAATCAGTAGGCAAATAAGAATATATGCCGGTCAAAAAACTTTTGGTCCGATCAAAATCATCAAAAACATCTTCTTTCTTGTTGTAAGAGATTTCATCATACTCAAGATATTCGCAACTTGCTGCTGTGAACATCAGGAGGACCAAAAATCCATATTTTAATAATTCTCTTATTTTCATAATCATATATTTTAAAATCCGAGATTAATACCAAAATGATAAGAGGTCATGGTTGGATAAGTGACACCGGTCGCTTCCGGATCCACCACATCGACTGCATCGAGAGAAAATAGATTTCTTCCCCTTGCAAATATTTTTGCGGACTTCATGTTCAATCGGTCCATCAAACCACCAGGCAATTTGTAATAAACTTCAAGTCGCCTAAGCTTTAAAAAATCCCCTTTCGTTAACCATATATCATTTTTACGGTAATTGTTATTATTGTCAGAAAGAGACAATCTTGGAAGTGTAGCACTTTCTGCAGTTTCAGGCGTCCATCTGTCGGCCGAAAATGTAGAAATGGTATTATTCCCTCTCAATGGCCAGAAAACACTTTTCGTGTTAAGATACAAGGTCTGATTGGCAATTCCCTGAAAAAGTGCATCTACACCAAATCCTTTATATTCCAGCCCCATTTGGGAAGAAAAATAAACCTCAGGATAGCCTCCAGCATGACCTGTTGGAACAATATCAAGCTGATCAATAACATCATCGCCGTTTTGATCTCTGTATTTTACATCTCCAGGCCTCACTTCTGAGAAGAGTTGATCAGGACTGTTATCTATATCTTCCTGATCTTTGAAAAAACCTACACTCTCTAATCCAAACTGTTGCCCAACCTGGTTGCCTGTTTGTTTCAGATAATCATAGGGTTGAAATTCTTCGTTCATTTCCAGTATTTTGTTTCGGGCAAAAGAAAACTTCCCTCCAATATGATACTGCAAAGAGCCGGTATTTTCTTCCAAAAGCACCGATGCTTCTATCCCTTTATTTTCCACTTCGCCCACATTTTCAACAGGCCGTTCTATACCAATAAGAGATGGCACTGAACCGTCAATAGTTGCAAGAATGTTGGTTCGTTTTTCATAAAATGCATCCAATGCCATTGTTAAAGATCCCAGTTCCATGTCGAGACCAATATTGGTTTTTGAAGACTGTTCATAGGTGAGTCCTACTGAAGGAAGCTGACCTTCCCGAATACCACCAGATGAACTGTTGTTATCAGTGAATAAATATCCACCACCGGAGTAAAATCCCTGATCATAAAGATTCTGGTCCATCCGGTCATTCCCACTCAAACCCCATGAGGCACGCAGTTTCAAATAATCAATTAAACCATGGTTCTTCAAAAAGTCTTCTCGACTCAGCACCCAGCCTGCGGACAAAGAAGGGAAAAAGCCAAAACGATCCCCTTCTGGCAGCACACTGCTTCCACTATAGGTCAGAGATCCGTCCACGAAATAACGGTCTTTTAATCCATAACTTCCAAATAACGCCAGGTCCTGATGGAGATAGGTATTATACTGACCGTCATTGACCCTTTTGTCCTGATAATACATGACAGAAGTGCTTAGATCACTCTCTTCCCAGGAAGTCTCATAATTGAGTTTTCCGTAAATCGTTGTCTGACGTTGTTGGCCTCCAAAACTGTCTGAAGCATTCAATTCGGTATCTGCTCCATATTGAGCAACGGTAGTATCTGTTATAGCTCCTGTTTCTGAGTTTCGGTCTATTGAAACACTTTCATATAAGAATTCACGGGTTTTGCTTTCCCAGTAATGCACCCTGTTATCATAACCAAGGGCAACTTCAGCCGAAAGCCCTTCAACCCAGGCACTCAAGTCCTGTGTAAGGCGCCCATCGGCATTGAGCCCCCTTGTATGGGGGTAACGATGACCGGTAGAAGAAACCAGGGCAACCGGATTATTGTCATAAAATTCCGTCCCTCCCCACTCATCATTAAAAGTTTTAACCGGGAACGCAGCGGACGGAACACTGTAAAGAGCATTCATCACACCATTAGCTCTGGCACCTGGCATATTTTGTCCTTCAATTAAACCACCAAGATTTAAATAAAAACGAGTGGATTCGGTCAGGTCAATGTCGAGATTAGTCCTGAAATTAAAAACATCATATTTTAACTGACTATCATATCGATCATCCAGGTTAGTGTTGTCAAAAATGCCTCTTTCATTTTGATAATTCAGTGAAACAAAATAT